>JAVHSF010000255.1:0-15112 GCA_036172035.1 Gallionella sp.
CGCTCAAGCGTGTGGTGCTTGGCGAAGGTGAGGGTACGCTGGTGCGCGTTGACTAGGCACTGCACCTCGTCCCTTATCTCTACAGGGCTGTATGACTACGGGTAGTTGTGCAGCTTTTGACTTTTTCGGATAGGAGTAAAACATGATTGCTGAAATCACAAAAGATGCCAGGCAACGAATGGTCAAGTCGCTGGATTCGTTGGGTGCCAATCTGGCCAAAATTCGTACCGGCCGTGCGCACACCGGTTTGCTGGATCATGTGACGGTGGATTATTACGGTTGTCAAACGTTGATCACGCAAGTTGCCAATATATCGTTGGTTGATGCCCGTACCATAGGCGTTCAGCCTTGGGAAAAGAATATGGTGGGCAAGGTCGAGCGTGCCATCCGCGATGCAGATATGGGGCTGAATCCTGCCACCAACGGCGACCTGATTCGCGTGCCGATGCCAATGTTGACCGAGGAGCGTCGTCGCGACTTGATTAAGCTGGTCAAATCCGAGGGTGAAGATGCCAAAATTGCGGTGCGTAACATTCGCCGTGATGCGAACGGATCTTTGAAAGAATTGCTTAAGAACAAAGCGGTTTCTGAAGACGATGAGCGTCGCGCACAAGATGAGGTGCAAAAGCTGACCGATCGTTTCGTGGTAGAAATTGATCAAATATTGGCCGTTAAAGAATCCGATTTGATGGCCGTGTAATGGCTAAGCCCTCAAGCTCGACGCGTAGTATCCCCGATATTTCCAGTGTTCCGCGCCATATTGCCATCATCATGGATGGTAACGGACGCTGGGCCAGGAAGCGTTTCATGCCTCGTGTCGTGGGGCATCAGCGTGGTGTCGAGTCGTTGCGCGAAGCGGTGAGGGTATGTCGTGATTTGGGAGTGGAATATCTGACGGTGTTCGCATTCAGCAGCGAGAATTGGCGTCGGCCAGCCGATGAAGTTTCCTTCTTGATGGCGTTGTTTCTGAAGATGCTGGAACGCGAGATCGTCAATCTGCACAAAAACAATATTCGTTTGAAAATCATCGGTGATCGGAACCGTTTTGACGATGCGTTGCAGCGCACCATGCAGAGCGCCGAACAGTTGACCGCCAGCAATACCGGATTGACATTGACCATCGCTGCCAATTATGGCGGACGCTGGGATATGATGCACGCAGTGCATGGCTTGTTGCGGGATCATCTGGAATTGGCGACTACCTTCAGCGAAGAGGATTTGCTGCCGTATCTATCCATGGGCGAAGCGCCTGAACCGGATTTATTCATCCGCACCGGAGGCGAGAAGCGCATCAGCAATTTCATGCTGTGGCAACTCGCTTATACCGAGTTGCATTTCACTGATACCTTGTGGCCAGCATTCGACCGTAAGGAATTGGAACAGGCCATAAGCTCTTATCAGCAGCGCGAAAGACGTTTTGGCCGTACCAGCGAACAGTTGTCCGGCGCGCAAGGGCAACCTGAACAAGGGAATCCCTGTGCTTAAAACCCGAATAATGACCGCTGTTATTTTGGCGCTGCTGCTGTTGCTGGTGTTGTTCATCCTGCCAGATACATGGTGGGTCGGGTTGGCGGTGGTGGCAGTGATACAAGGCACACTGGAATGGTCGAAATTGTCCCGGCTTTCCGGCAGAGGCGCTTACATTTATACGGCTTTGACTTTGCTCGTGATGCTGGCGTTGGTCTGGTTTGATGCAGCTCACACCGAAGTGGAACAAGTATTGCCCCACTTGTTGGTATATGCGGTTTCAGCCTTGCTTTGGCTAATCGTCGTACCGACCTGGCTGATTGCTGGCTGGAAGGTCGAAAGCCCGCTATTGATGTGTCTGGTTGGTTGGGCGGTGTTGATTCCAACGGGTCTGGCGATGATGGATCTGCACGATGTGAGTCCGTGGGTATTGTTGTTTGTGATGGGTCTGGTTTGGGTTGCTGATATCGGCGCTTATTTTGCGGGACGGAAATTCGGTAAAAACAAACTTGCACCCAGTATCAGTCCCGGTAAAACCTGGGAAGGGGTGGCGGGCGGCATGCTGGGTGTAACCGTGTATGTGCTGATGGTAAGGGCGCTGGGTCATTCGTCGGGACAGACCGTGATATTGCCGCTGTTGTTGCTGGCATCATGGTGGTGGGTGGGTCTGGCGGTGATCGGTGATTTGTTTGAGTCCGCAATCAAGCGTCAGGCAGGGGTCAAGGATAGTGGCGCGTTGTTGCCGGGGCATGGCGGCTTGCTGGATCGTATTGATGCGTTGACCTCAACCCTGCCGCTTGCCGCCATGGTGATTTTGCTGCAACAAGTCAGTTAGAAAGGGCGGCGGTGAGAGGTGAAGATAATGCGGTGAAAAATGAAACGAAGAACGGGTTTCGCTTTTCGCTTTTCGCTTTTCATTTTTCACGGATTTAATCATGCAAAATTTAACGATCTTGGGTTCTACCGGCAGCATAGGCATCAGCACGCTGGATGTTGTCGCGCGCCATCCTGACAAATACCGGGTTTTTGCATTGACAGCGTTTCGCCAGGTTGAACTGCTGTTCCGGCAATGCATGCAATTTAAACCGGATTTTGCGGTGCTGCTGGATGAGGTTGCCGCTGTGCAGTTGCGCGCCTTGTTGCGTGAAGCAGGTTCCACGACCGAAGTGTTGCGCGGTGTGGATGCGTTGACGCAGGTTTGCATCGCGCCGGAAGTGAATGCCGTGATGGCGGCTATCGTCGGGGCGGCGGGGATGCGTCCGACTTTGGCGGCGGCAAAAGCGGGAAAAAAAATCCTGCTGGCCAACAAGGAAACGCTGGTGATGGCGGGCAACGTGTTTATGGATGCCGTGCGGGTCAGCGGTTCGGCCTTGTTGCCGATAGACAGCGAACACAATGCCATATTTCAGTGTTTGCCGCGTGGCTATAACGGCGACATGGCGGGTTCCGGGGTGCGGCGGATTTTGCTTACCGCATCGGGTGGCCCCTTCCGTAATGTCCCGTTGACCGAGTTGCAAAACGTCACTCCGGATCAGGCTTGCGCGCATCCAAACTGGGTGATGGGTCGCAAAATTTCGGTGGATTCCGCCAGCATGATGAACAAGGGGCTGGAAGTCATCGAGGCGCATTGGCTGTTTAACGCCAGTGCCGATGATATTCAGGTGGTGATCCACCCGCAGAGCGTCATTCATTCGCTGGTCGAATATGTGGATGGTTCGGTGCTGGCGCAACTCGGCAACCCCGATATGCGCACGCCGATAGCCTTCGGCCTGGCTTACCCGGAACGCATCGCTTCCGGCGTAGCGCCGCTGGATTTGTTCAAGATTGCCAGGCTTGATTTTGTCGCGCCTGATTTCGAGCGCTTCCGTTGTCTGGCGCTGGCCTATCAGGCATTGCGTGTCGCAGGCACGGCCCCCGCCATGCTGAATGCCGCGAACGAGGTGGCCGTCGCCGCTTTCCTGGATGGCAGGATTGCCTTTCTCTCTATTCCATATGTCATCGAAGCCGTGCTGGATGCCTTGCCGGTCAAGGGCGTTGACGGACTGGATGATGTGCTGCAAGCCGATGCCGAGGCACGCCGTGTCGCCTGGCAACATGTTCTGCAACTGAGCAAATGATTACTCTGCTGGCTTTTGTTGGCGCGCTCGCGCTGCTGGTGGTGTTCCACGAATACGGACATTACTGGGTCGCACGCCGTTGCGGGGTGAAGGTGCTGCGCTTCTCGCTGGGGTTCGGCAAAGTTATTTACCGTAAACAGTTTGCGGCCAATGGCACGGAATGGGTCGTATCTGCGATTCCGCTAGGCGGTTATGTCAAGATGCTGGACGAGCGTGAAGGGGAAGTCGCTGCCACAGAATTAAACAGTGCTTTTAACCGCAAGCCGGTGTTGCAGCGTATGGCGATTGTTGCAGCCGGACCGCTGGCGAATTTGCTGCTGGCGGTTTTGTTGTATTGGGTATTGTTTATGCACGGCTTGCCGGGCTTAAAACCTGTGCTTGGTGAAGTGCCGGCAGGAACGCCCGCCGCCAGCGCACAGATGCAGGCGGGTGAGACCATACTAAGTGTCAACGGTGTGTCCATTCCGAGTTGGCAGGAGATGCGCTGGGAGTTGATGACATTAGCATTGCAACAGGACAAGGTTAAAATTGAGGCGCAAAGCGCCGACGGACAGCGTTTAACGCATCTTTTGGACGTGAGCGGTTTGCAGGCCGACGATCTAGACGGCGAATTTCTCGACAAACTGGGCGTTCATCTGTATCAGCCCACCCTATTGCCTGTCATAGGCAAGCTCGTTGCAGGCGGCGTAGCGCAGCGTGCCGGCTTACGGGAGGGGGACATTATTTTGCGTGCCAATGGCTTCCCGGTGGCCGATTGGAGTGTGTTGGTCGAGGCGGTGCGCTCTCGCCCCGGGCAGTCACTGACACTGGAGGTTAAACGGGCTGGCTTTACGTTTAGTCTGGTTGTCGTGCCACAAATAGTCCACGAGTCGGGTGTCAAGGTTGGCAAAATAGGTGCCGGACCGAAAGTGGATAAAGCCGCCTGGCAGGCCATGTTGACCGAAGTGAGTTATCCCCCGCTGGAAGCATTCGGCCAGGCTTTGCGCAAGACTTGGGATACTGCCGCTATCAGCTTGAAAATGATGGGGAAAATGCTGGCTGGCGAAGTTTCCATGAGAAATCTGAGCGGCCCCATCACGATCGCCGACTATGCCGGACAGTCCGCGCAAGTGGGGTTGGGCGCGTATCTCGGCTTTCTTGCCTTGATCAGTATTAGTCTGGGGGTGCTGAATTTGCTGCCTGTTCCCTTATTGGATGGCGGCCACTTGCTGTATTATGTCGCCGAATTGCTGAAAGGTAGCCCGGTTTCCGAACGGACTTGGGAAATTGGTCAAAAAATCGGCATCGCATTGCTGGGAACTTTGATGGTCTTTGCCATCTACAACGATATCAATCGCCTCATTTCAGGTTAGTAATAAATGAACAAAACAAAGCTTGCTGGAATTATTTCACTGTTATTCATGACACCCGCCTGGGCGATCACGCCATTTACTGTCAAAGACATCCGCGTTGAGGGTATACAGCGTACCGAAGCGGGTACGGTGTTCAGTTATTTGCCAGTCAAGGTAGGCGACACGATGAACGATGAGCAGGCGACGGTTGCCATTCGCGCCTTATACGGCACGGGATTTTTCAAGGACGTGCGCCTCGAAGTCGAACAGGGGGTGTTGATCGTACTGGTGCGCGAGCGTCCTTCGATTGCCAGCATACAAATCAACGGCATCAAGGATTTCCCCAAAGAGCAGCTTAAAGACAACATGAAATATGCGGGTCTGGCCGAGGCGCGCATATTTGACAAGGGCGCGCTGGAAAAAGCGACACAGAATTTGAAGCTGCAGTATGTGGCGCGCGGCAAGTACGGCGTGACGATCAATACCAGGGTTTCCGAGTTGGATCGCAATCGTGTCGGCATCGTGTTTGACGTGGTGGAAGGCGATGTTTCCAAAATTAAACAAATCAACATTGTTGGCAATAATGCCTATCCGGAAGACGAGTTGCGCGGCTTGATGAAGCTCAGTACGCCGGACTGGATGAGCTGGTTCAGCAAGAGCGACCAGTATTCCAAACAGAAATTGTCTGGCGATCTGGAAGCATTGCGCTCGTACTATATGGACAGCGGCTATCTGGAATTCAATATTGATTCCACGCAAATTTCCATTACACCTGACAAACAGGATATTTACATCACGGTCAATATTACCGAAGGGGATAAGTACACGATTTCAACAACAGCCGTGTCGGGCAATACTCCAGTCCCCAAGAAAGAAATAGAGAGTTTGCTCCAGGTCAAGGCGGGAGATGCTTTTTCCCGCAAGGCATTATCGGAAACCAGCAAGATGATCGGTGAACGTCTGGCCTCGGAAGGTTATGCGTTCGCCAATGTCAATGCGATTCCCGACATGAATAAGGAAAAACATGAAGTTGGCTTTAACTTCATGATTGATCCTGGGCAGCGTGTCTATATCCGCCGCATTAATGTTGTCGGCAACACCAAGACGCGCGACGAGGTGATCCGCCGCGAGTTCCGTCAGCTTGAGGGTTCATGGTTTGATGTGAAAGCAATCAAGCAGTCCAAAAAACGTGTTGACCGTCTGGGTTTCTTCGAGGAAGTGAACATTGAAACGCCCGCTGTGCAAGGTGCTGCCGACCAGATGGATGTCAATGTGTCGGTCAAGGAAAAGTCCACCGGTAGTTTTTCGATCGGTGGCGGCATCAGTAGCGGAGAAGGGCTGGTGTTTATGGGCGGGGTCTCGCAGACCAATCTGTTTGGTAGCGGCAGTCAACTTTCGACCAAAATTGATACCAGCAAAATCAATCAGACACTCTCCGTTTCGTACACTAATCCTTACTTTACCGATGAAGGGGTGAGTCGCGGATTTGACGTTTACCAGCGTAAATCCAATGCGACCAGTGTTTCGCTCAGCCAATACACCTCATCCGTTTTAGGGGGGGGGGTACGTTTTGCCGTACCCATTGATGAAGATGAAAGTATTTCATATGGTTTGTCCATCGAAAAATCGAGGATCGGTTTAACGGCATTAAGTCCAAAGCGTTATTCGGATTATGTAACCACCTTCGGCAGTGTAACGACCACTGTATTGGGTACGGTAGGTTGGTCGCACGATACAAGGAATAGCGCACTGTACACGACAGAGGGAACGGTGCAGCGTGCCTATGCAGAAGTTGCGCTGCCAGTCATGGACATGCGCTATGTAAAACTTAATTATGAGCATCAGTGGTTCTATCCGGTAACCGATGACTTTACCTTTATGGCCAATGGTATAGTGGGTGCTGCGAAAGGTTATGCAAACAAGCAGGTGCCATTTTTCAAGAATTTCTACGGGGGTGGTGTAGGTTCGGTGCGTGGATATGACAGCAACTCACTGGGTCCCCGTGACCTGAGTAACCTTTCCTTGGGGGGTACGAGGCGTGTCGTGGGTAGTATGGAGCTGATGATGAACATGCCGGGCATCAAGGATAAGTCGGTGCGTTTGAGCGGCTTCGTGGATGGCGGTGCTGTTTATGGTCCGGGTGACTTGCCCGGTAGTGCCGGAATGCGTTATTCGACTGGCGTGGCTTTAAGCTGGCTATCTCCGATGGGGCCGCTCAAGTTTAGTTATGGTTTGCCATTGAATAAACAAGCCGTTGATAAATTGCAGGCGTTCCAGTTCACAATGGGTTCGATGTTCTGATGATTTATGTCTGCTGAAAATGAATGGGGTGGGGTAATGAAGACTACGATTAAAATGGCGCTGGCATGTGTCATGCTGGCATCCGGGCTGGCCAGTGCGGGTGATTTCAAGGTGGGTGTGGTGGATACCGAACGGATTCTCCATGATTCCGCGCCGGCGATGAAAGCGGCGCAGAAGATTGAAAAGGATTTTTCCGGGCGGGATCAGGAGATCAAGAAATTGATGAAACAGGCCAAGGAGTTGCAGGATGCCCTGGAAAAAAATCCGGGTACGCTGGGCGAGGCCGAGCGTCGCAACAAGGAGCGTGAACTGAATGCGCTCAACGTCAATCTGCAACGCATGCAGCGCGAATTTCGTGAGGATTTGAATTTGCGTAAGAATGAGGAGTTGGCTGTCGTATTGGAACGCGCCAACAAGGCGATTCAGGCGATTGCCGAGGCAGAGAAATATGATTTGATTTTGCAAGAAGCGGTGTATCGCAATCCGAAGATTGATATTACCGATAAGGTGATCAAAAGCCTCGCCTCCGACAAATAGGCTTAATTTAAAGGATTGTGTTCGTGTTGTCTTATAAATTGGCGGAGATAGCAGCGCTTCTCGGCGGAAGGGTGTTGGGAGATGGCGAAGTGCGCATCTCCGGGATTTCCACTTTGGAGCGTGCGCAGGCGGATCAAATCAGTTTCTTGACGAACAGCAAATATCGCGCGCAGCTTGCCCATACGCAGGCGGGCGCGTTGATACTGGGCGAGGCGGACGCACAGGCAAGCGACTTGCCACGCATCATTACGCAAAATCCTTACGCTTATTTTGCCAGGGTCTCGGCTTTGCTGAATCCCCTTCCCGAAGTAAAACCGGGTGTTCATCCCAGCGCGCTGGTGGGCGAGGGTGCGCAGATAGACCCGAGCGTTAGCATTGCGGCCACGGCGGTGATCGGCGCGGGAGCTGTCGTCGGCGCGCACACGGTGATCGGCGAGGGTTGCTGTGTCGGCGACAGGGTGATGATAGGCAGCCATGTGCGCCTGTATCCTCGCGTGGTGATTTATCACGACTGTTTGATAGGCGATAACCTGATTGCGCATTCCGGCGTGGTGATCGGTGCGGATGGTTTTGGCATCGCGATGGATGAAGGCCGCTGGATCAAGATTCCGCAAATCGGTCGGGTGGTGATCGGTAACGATGTGGAGATCGGCGCGAATACCACCATAGATCGGGGTGCGCTGGATGACACCGTGATCGAAGACGGTGTGAAGCTGGATAATCAGATACAGATTGCACACAACGTGCGCATCGGCGCGCATACCGCGATTGCCGGATGCGTGGGGATTGCGGGCAGCACGACCATCGGCAAATACTGCCAGATCGGCGGCAGCGCAGGCATATTGGGGCATCTCAAAATCGCCGATCGCGTGGTGATTTCGTCTTTTACGCTGGTCGGTAAATCCATCCGCGAAGCGGGTGTCTATGCGGGAATCTTCCCCTTCAGCAAGCTGGATGAGTGGAAGAAAAATGCCGTGCATCTGCGCCATCTTGATGAAATATCAAATAGAATCAAAGTATTGGAAAAGTTGTTGTTGGAACATAAAGCAAAGGAAGACTAATGAGCGTCGTCATGGATATACATGCAATCCTGGAGTGTTTGCCGCATCGTTACCCGTTTTTGCTGGTTGATCGGGTATTGTCGCTAGAGCCTGGCAAAAACATCGTCGCGCTGAAGAACGTCACCATCAATGAGCCGTTTTTCCCCGGACACTACCCGCATCACCCGGTCATGCCGGGCGTGCTGATTATCGAGGCGATGGCACAGGCGGCCGCCCTGTTGTCATTTCAGTCCGTGGGCGGCAGGCCAGATGAAAAATCGGTGTATTACTTCGCGGGCATAGATGGGGCGCGTTTCAAACGTCCCGTGTCACCCGGCGATCAGTTGATTCTGAAGGTTGAGCTGACGCGCAGTATGCGCGGCGTGTTCAAGTACAAGGCCATTGCCGAAGTGGCCGGTCAGCTGGCTGCCGAAGCCGAGTTGATGTGTACCGTTAAATCGGTGGCCTGATGATACACACAACCGCCATCGTTCACCCGGATGCAAAACTCGCCGAAGATGTCGAGGTGGGCGCGTATTCGATTATCGGCGAACATGTCGAAATTGGCGCTGGTACGGTGGTGGGGCCGCATGTGGTGATCAACGGTCATACCAAAATCGGTCAGCACAACCGTATTTTCCAGTTCTGTTCGCTGGGTGAAATCCCACAGGACAAAAAATACGCCAACGAGCCGACGCGGCTGGAAATTGGCGACCACAACACTATCCGCGAATTCTGCACCTTCAATTTGGGTACGGCTCAGGATGTCGGCGTGACAAGGGTTGGCAACCACAACTGGATCATGGCGTATGTGCATCTGGCACACGATTGCCAGGTGGGCAACCACACCATTTTTGCCAACAATGCCCAGTTGGCGGGGCATGTCGAGGTGGGCGACTACGCGATTCTGGGCGGGTTCACCGTGGTACACCAGTTCGTGCGCATCGGCGCGCACATCATTACCGGCATGGGGACGATTTTGTTGCAGGACGTGCCACCTTATGTGCTGGCTTCGGGTAATCCTTGCGTGCCGCATGGCATCAACAGTGAAGGGCTCAAGCGGCGCGGTTTTTCCAGTCCTGCCATCATGGCGATCAGGCGCGCCTACAAAACGCTATACCGGTCCGGTCTGAGTTTGTCCGATGCGCAAGCCGCTATTCAATTACAACTGGCGGAACATGCCGAATTACAACCATTGGCTGATTTTCTGGCCAGTTCAGAGCGCGGCATCGTTCGCTAACAGGTTTCTTCATGGTGCAGCAAAAAATTTTTATCGGTATCGTCGCGGGCGAAGCATCTGGCGATCTGCTCGGCAGTCATTTGATGGAGGCGCTGCATCAGGCTCGACCGAATCTCCAGTTTATTGGAATCGGTGGAGCCAAGATGCAAGCGGCGGGCTTGCAGGTGCTGTTCCCGATGGAAAAACTCGCCGTGATGGGCTATGTCGAGGTGTTGCGCCATTACCGTGAAATTGTCGGTATCCGCAGCCATTTACGCACATATTTCCTGGCGCATCGTCCGGCCTTGTTCATCGGAATAGACGCGCCGGATTTCAATCTGGACTTGGAGCTTGCGCTCAAGCAGAGCGGTATCCATACCATTCATTACGTCAGCCCCTCCATCTGGGCGTGGCGCGGCGAGCGCATCACCAAAATCAAACGTGCGGTGTCGCATATGCTGGCGCTGTTCCCGCACGAGCCGAAGCTCTATCAGGCGGCTGATGTGCCAGTGACCTACGTCGGTCACCCGCTCGCCGACCTGTTGCCTGAACAGTCCAATCGCACCGAAGTACGTGAGCAGATGCACCTGCCTCTCAATATAAAAGTTTTTGCCTTGCTGCCCGGCAGCAGGCAGAGCGAGGTCAAGAATCTGGCGAAAATCTATATCGAAACCGCCAAACTGATCCTGCAACAATTACCCGAGGCGCGGTTTTTGATACCGCTGGCAAGCCGTGAGACAAGGACAATTTTTGAGCAGGCGTTGTATGACTGCGACGCGCAGGATATGCCGATGTCCTTGTTGTACGGCCATGCGCAAGACGCGATGATTGCGTCAGATATTGCCCTGGTCGCCTCCGGTACGGCAACGCTGGAATGCGCCTTACTCAAGCGCCCGATGGTGATTACCTATCGCTTAACCGCGCTGACCTGGTGGTTGATGAAACGTAAAAGTTACCTGCCTTACTTCGGCTTGCCGAATATTTTGTGCGGGCGTTTCGTCGTGCCGGAACTGATCCAGGACGATGCCACGCCGGAAAACCTGTCGCAGGCGCTGCTGAATTTATTGAACGATCAGGATGCGGTTGCGCAGATCGAGCAGACCTTCACCGAGTTGCACCAAACACTGCGCCGGAATACCGCGCAGCAAGCCGCCGCAGCGATTTTGCCGTATTTACCCGCCGCATAAAGCAGGGATTATCAATGAACCCTGAAAAGGAATCTGGCGTGCTGCGGCCTGACGCAGCCGTTTATGATGCGCAGACCAGTCGGCGCGTTCCAATAATCTGCGGCGTGGATGAGGCCGGGCGCGGGCCGTTGGCGGGGCCTGTGAGTGCGGCGGCGGTGATACTCGACCCTGATAATCCCATTCCCGGCCTGAATGATTCCAAGAAGCTGAGTGAAAAACAGCGCGATCGTCTCGCCCCGTTGATCCGGGAACGGGCGCTGGCATGGGCGGTGGCTTACGCATCGGTAGAAGAAATAGACCGCCTTAATATCCTGCAAGCCACGTTGCTGGCGATGCAACGCGCCGTTCAGGCCTTGGCTATCCAGCCGCAGAGGGTATTAGTGGATGGCCTGTATTGCCCGCAAACGGGCATCCCCAGCGAGGCCATCGTCAAGGGCGACAGCAAGGTTGCCGCCATTTCCGCCGCCTCGATACTGGCGAAAACTGACCGCGACGCGCTGATGTTGCAACTCGATGCGCAATATCCGCAATACGGTTTCGCTGTCCACAAGGGCTATCCCACCGCAGCACACCTTGCCGCTTTGCGCGAACACGGCATCTCTCCCGTGCATCGCAAGAGTTTCAAGCCTGTAAGAGACTCAAACTAAAGTGAACTCATCGAATTTCGCGCACAACAGTCTGTTTTTTATACATCCCCAAAGGGGGGGGGACAATATAATTCCCGTGAGTGCGCAATCAGGCGGGGATGTTTTTTTGTGATCTTTTTTTACGCTTTGTCTGTGTCATCGAAAAGGACTGGGGTGTCCTAAACAGTGACGCGCTGCGCTCGCTCAAACGATTTTCAGGAGAGATTCCCGCCTGTTGCGAACCCTATTTTGGGTGTATATACTTCGCGTATATTATTAAATAAATTCTGGGGGCGACGATGACATTGGCACGCGTATTTCAATCTGGCAACAGCCAAGCTGTTCGATTGCCCAAAGAATTTCGATTCAATGCGGCACAAGTAGAGATTTTTCGACGGGGAGATGAAGTGATTCTGCGGGAGCATCCCAGCAGCGCACTCACCATTTTCAATGCTTTGAGCGAACTGCAGAATGACTTTATGGCAGATGGATGCGAGGACTCTCAGCCACAAGAAAGAGAGTCTTTCTAATGACGGTGCGTTATTTGCTGGACACCAACATCTGCATTTATATTGCCAAGCACAATCCGCCTGTCGTGCGCGAGCGATTTTCTAGGTATAGGGCAGACGAGTTGGCGATGTCGGTAGTGACATTAGGCGAATTACGTTTTGGTGCTGAAAAAAGCCAGTCGCGCGAACGCGCTCTTGCGGTGATTTCGCAGCTTGAATCAACGATGCTAATCGCGCCACTTAATGAAGCTGTGGGTGAACATTACGGCCAGATTCGTGCTGCGTTGCAACAACGGGGCGAATTGATCGGCAACAACGATCTATGGCTGGCAGCTCATGCCAGAGCCGAAGGCTGGATACTGGTAACCAACAACGAACGCGAATTCATTCGAGTTAATGGTTTGCAGGTGGAGAATTGGGCAGCATAAGCATAGTGGTCGAGGAAGAGTTGGTGAGCTTGCTATGCCGTCACATGGTCAACCTGCAAAACAAACAAGCTGAGAATAGGTGGTGGTCGGCATTGCACGCAGGCCGCTGACGGGGGACACATGGTTTGAAATATCAGGGAATCAAGCAAAATAAGCGGGATAAGCCGGAATGACGCGGGATATAGCGGAATGAGGCTGCATTTTGGATTTGAAATATTTTTACTGATTTGGCGCATCTTCAGCACAAAAAAGAACGCAAAACAAACAAACCGCGCGCAACTGGACACATGGTTTGAAATATCCATCAAACCCGCAAACCCCCGTAGTTGTTGGGAATAAGCGAAGAAAAGCGCAAAAAACAAGCCAAAAAAGACATAAACCGCCCGCGCGGGCAAGCGGGCAGTTTGCGGGCAGGGCTTAAAAACTGCCCGCCCCTCATAAAACCCTTTGTTTCATTGGTTTTTAACCAATAGCCTGCGAATTTAACGCAAAATTCATGTCCGGGCAGTCTGCGGGCAGTCTCAGGAGGTAGCCAGTGCCAACAAGTCAGAAATTAAGCGCGTATCAACGGGAAGATTAACGCGGCTATTCCGGTAGATCATGGCGACAAGCTGCGCCTTTTTGGCCGGGGATAGTTTTACCCCTTTTGCCTCAATCATCAATTCCATCTCTTCAATAATATATCCCGCAAGATCGGCATATCTATCGTGTACGTCCGCGCCGCTTTCATGGTTGCGTTTGTTGCCTGTAAGCAAGTAATCAATATCAGCGGCCATTTCCTCAATTGCAATCAGATATTCAACATTCGGCGAGCTTTCGCCTTTTTCATATTTTGCTTGCGTTAATCGCGTAACCCCCGCGCCCGCCCCAAAAGCGTCTTGTGTATGCCCTAGTCTTTGGCGTTCCGCCCTTAGTCTCTCACCAAAACTATTCTTTTCATCATTTATTGTTTGCATAAATATACTTTTGCATGTTTTAATATGCATATTGTTAATTGTATTGAAAGGCATGGTAATCAAATGAAAACCGGGGCGCAAGTAATCGAAGAAATGAGAAGCAGGGGCGAAACAGTGACCGCCTGGGCAACTAAAAACGGATTTACTTTTCAACAGGTGCAGAATGTCATTCATGGCCGCGCCAAAGGAAATTGGGGAACGTCTCACGCCGTGGCCGTAAAGCTGGGGATGAAAAAAGGCGAAATCATCAACAGTTAACCCGCCATGGAATTAACCTACTCAAGCGGTGAACCCACCCCGCTAATTTTAACCAGTAAAGCCGCCTCAATATGGCTTGAAAAGCCTGATTCATCTATCCGCCGAGCGTGCCGCGCCGGAAAATATCCCGGCGCAATCAAGGGGGCTGACGGCTGGGCTATCCCGCTGATCGCCTTGCCTGTAGCGGTGCAACAGCGATACATGGAAGCGCAACACCCGGCACAAATTGCCGCGCCGCCTGTCATTTTACCCGCCCTGGTTGATAAGCCTTTGTTAGACGCGGATGCCTTGCATCTAGCCTATCGCCGCGCCCCCCTAAAATCCAAAGAGCGTGCTGATAAACTTGCCGCCGCCGTGGCTGATTTTGCAGACTTGCGCGAAGCGGGGGTTAGTAAAGGCAACGCCGCCGCGCAGATCAAAGCGGTTTATCAGGTTGACAATGCGACGCTATGGCGCGCCCGCCTTCAGATCGAAGGGCAGCCCCGCGAACTGTGGACAGCTTTATTATTGCCCCGTTACAAAGGCCGCACCAAAGAGGCAGAGTTAACGCCGGATGCGTGGGACTGGATAAAATCGCACTATCTGAACACGTCAGAAACGCCCGCCTGTGTGGTTATCAAGGAAGCCAAAAAAGAGGGGCGCGCCCGCGGCTGGGTTTTTCCGTCAGACAAGACGATTACGCGAAAAATCAACAGTTTACCCGCGACACAATACCTATTAGGGCGCAAGGGCGCGGAAGCGTTTGACGCAACCTTTCCGGCGGCTGAACGGGATTATTTGTCTTATGCCTTACATAATACATGGGTATCAGACGGGCGTACGTCTGACGTGTTTTGCCTGTGGCCGGATGGCACAATTGCCCGACCGTTTGTTGTGGCTTGGGTAGAAATGCGCACCCGTAAAATTATGGGCGTGCGCGGGGGGATACATCCTAATGCAGCCCTCACGCTTGCCGCGTTTCGTTCAGCACTGGAAAACACCCAGATCAAACCTCAACGCGCTTTGCTGGACAATGGGCGGGAATATGCCGCTAAGTCAGTGACAGGCGGACAGGAAACCCGCTACCGCTTTCATATAAAGAAAGATGACCCGATAGGCGCATTGACCCGGATGGGGGTTATCGCGGATTGGTCGCG
>JAVHSF010000255.1:15212-16552 GCA_036172035.1 Gallionella sp.
AAGATGACCCGATAGGCGCATTGACCCGGATGGGGGTTATCGCGGATTGGTCGCGCCCCTATCGCGGGCAGGAAAAGCCAATTGAATCATTCTGGAAGTGGGTAGCTTATCGGTTAGATAAATTACCGATGTTTCAAGGTGCATATTGTGGCAAGGATACCGTTTCAAAACCGTCTGACTTTGACGCACAAAAGAATGCAATCCCGATTGCGATATATTCCGCAAAACTGGCTGAAATTCTTGAAGGCTTCAACCGTGAGCATGAACACCGTGGGCATGGTATGAACGGCAAAAGTCCCCAACAAGTTTATGACGAATTGATACAAGTAGAACCGCTGAAAGAATGGCCGCGCCCCAGTGCGGAAGATATGCGTTTGCTACAGCTTGAGCAGCGCGTTCTGACGCTCAACAACAAGGACGCAAGTATCCGTTTCAAAATTACCGGTTACGGAGAAGCGCGCTTTTGGTCTGAAACCCTGGCAGATTTACCGATGGCCGCGCGGGCGAAAAAATACCATGTTTACCATAATTCAGCCCTGCCGGATTTGCCTGTATTGGTTTATGACGGCCTGCGCTTTGTCTGTGAATCGCCGCGTATTGGCCTGATTGGCGACAAGCAAGCCGCCGCGCAGCACTGCATCAATAAAGCCGCCTTCAAGAAGCCGCGCACCGCCGCTTTCAAAGACATCAAGAAGGCCGCGCCCGTTTGTCTGCCCGCACCCGCCGCGCCTGTGTTTGCCGTTCCGGTCGTGATTGAAAAGCCCGCCGCCCCGATTGATATGCCCGCGCCCGCGCCCTTGGTTGAAACCTCTCCGGGCGTGTTTACCGACACGGCAACAGGTGAAAATTTTGGTATGCCCAAAGCCGATAAGCCCGCCGATACACAAGCGGATGAACTGGAAAAATATCGCCTGATCGCCGAACAGCGTGAAGCGGCACGCCTTGAAAAGCGGTTTAACGCCGCCTGACCCTATCCCCAACTCAACCCACCTGAAAAGAGAAATCATGCAAGATAAACCCGTTGTAAATTATGAACGCTGGGAGCAGTTAACCGCCCGCCTGGCTGACGAGCTGGCGCGCGGCTACAGTTTGAACCGTGTCGCGATTGAATCAGGATTGAATGCCGAGCGCGGCCATACCTTTGTAAAACTTGCCCCTGATCGCATCAAAGCCTGGACGCTCAACCCCGAAGCGATGCGTGAGACGCGCTACCTTGACCAGATCGCCCCCGCCGATGAAATCGAGCAAAAGTTAAGCGCCTGGTTTGCTGGACTGGATGCGGAGCGCGCCGAAAGTAAAAACGCCGCTGATACCTTCATTGAAACGGCAGTATCGCGCAA
>JAVHSF010000256.1:0-3640 GCA_036172035.1 Gallionella sp.
TAAATTTATATTTATTAAATGTAATCAACATGATATGAATTGTTGTGTGGCGTAAAATGGGTATTTTGCTGCTGCTTGTTTTGTCGTTATCGGCATTACAGGCGTGTCAGCCCGGCCATGATGGTTCTGCATCCTCTGCTGATTTGTCCGCGCAGAGCCAGTTCAGGCCGGGGCAGCTTGATACGGTCAGTGGTCTGCCGTTTATTGCCTTAAATGAATTGCCGCCGGAGGCGCGCGATACTTTGCGCGCCATCAAGCGGGGCGGGCCGTTTGCCTTTGATCGTGATGGTGTCGTGTTCGGTAATCGGGAACGGGTCTTGCCAAGCCATCCGCGCGGTTATTATCATGAATACACTGTAAAAACCCCGGGTGTGCGGTCGCGTGGTGCGCGCCGCATTATCACCGGCACATCGGCTGAGTATTACTACACGGCTGATCATTACCAATCTTTCAAAAGTATTCGGGAGTAGCCATGTCAAAAGATGCCACTGCGCAAGCATTTCGTCATTCGGCATTGAATAATCGTGCGAGCGAGAAAATGGAATCCGCACAAGCGAGTCTGGAAAAGGCGGCCACTGTGCCGAAATTAGCCGTGCCGCAACTGAACAATTTGGCGGCTGCCGCTTGCATCCGCTCGGATTGCGCCGCAGATGAATTGCGCGCTGCGGCGATTGCGGCGGGATACGCGCTGTTCGAGGCTGACCTGAAGGGTGTCAAGGGCAAGAGAAATCTGCTCAATGCGTTGGCACAAAGCTGTGAATATCCAGATGAATTCGGCGCAAACTGGGATGCGCTGGTGGATGTGCTGTGCGATTTTTCGTGGCATCCGGCATCCGGTTACATGTTGCTGCTGCGCAATGTCAGCCCTACGCTTGGCCTGTCGCCCAACGACCGGGAAATTGCCCAGGATATTTTCGACGATACGGTGGTGTATTGGCGGCAGCGCAACAAGCCATTCTGGATATTTCTGCTTTAGCTTATGTCAGGAACGAAACAGCCTGTTTCGGTGCTGGTGGTGATTTATACCGCAGAACTTGAGGTGTTGTTGCTGGAGCGCGCCGATTATCCCGGTTACTGGCAGTCAGTCACCGGCAGCCGCGAAGGCGATGAATCCTTGCGTGGTACGGCTATCCGTGAAGTGCGCGAAGAGACAGGGCTGGATGCCAGCCGGTATCGGTTTGACGATTGGCAGCAGCAAAATAGCTATGAAATCTATCCTCACTGGCGGCATCGCTACCCTGACGGAGTCATGCAAAATACCGAACATCTGTTCGGTTTGGAGTTGCCAAAACGACAGGTGGTGCGGCTTGCCGAGCGTGAGCACTTGGGTTATCAGTGGTTATCGTGGCAGGATGCGGCTGAGAAAGTTTTCTCGCCGAGCAACCGCGCCGCGATTCTGGGGTTATCATCCCTGCGCCGCAAGTAAACGTAAAATTGACTGTTATCGAAGGTTCTATGTTGCCTAATCAAACGATTTTTGAGTTAACGGAAAAGGGTAGGAACGAAGTGTCCACGGGAATGCGACCCGGAGGTGGCGTGACGGGTGATGCCAGGTTTGTTTTGCCTTTGCTCGATGAGGGTTTGACATTTGCCGAAGTGGTGGAAAAATTATCGCCTAGCGTGCGTGCCTGCTGCGTGGCGACTGTCAATAATTTGTTGGCAGGAGGGTACATAGTGGCTCAGCCAGAGCAGGTGTCTTTCGTGCAACCCTTTGCGACCTCCAATGAGCCGCCCGCTGAAGAACACATCCTGTCTGTGGTCGAAGAAGACGAAGGCCTGGATTTTACCGGCACGTTTCCTGCCGTCACTCAGGCCAATCAGGAGGCGGACAAGTTGCTGCCGTCGGTTGTTGCCGAGTCGCTGGACGCTGAGATCGAAAACCGTTCGCACAAGCTGGCAATCGAGAAAATCAGGCAGTTTGAACAGGACATGAACAATACCCTCGTACAAATGGCCGAACATGAAGTTTTGCGTGCCGAACAGGAAAGGCTAACCAGGCAGCAGACGATGGTCGAGAGCGCACGTTTGAGTCCGATATACGAAAATCTGCGCGAATTGGTTTTCTTCAAGAATTTTAGCGATGCCGAATTGGCTGAAGTCCTGCACGTCGGTGCATGGCGGGAAATGAACGAACAGGATGTTTTGCTGCATGAAGGTGATCCCGCAGAGTCGTTTTATGTGATGTTGAGAGGTTTTGCCGGTGTGTTCAAGCGCAAAAGGCTGATAGGCCTGGTACAAAGCGGGGAAAGTTTCGGTGAATTTTCATTTCTCCTGGGCGATACAGGAACGCGTCACGCCGACGTGATAGCGAGATCACACGTCGAGTTCATGGAGTTTTCGAGCGGCAAGCTGGAAGAAACCTCGCTGGAGACCAGGCTGCAGTTTGCGACAGCATTTTCGCGTTGCCAGATACGGCGTCTGGTGTGTGCCAATGAGCAGATCGTCAATCTGCTTACCTGCGAAAGTTAATAAAGATCGAGTATATGTCTGAGTACGTCGTTTCCATAGCTTACGACCATCCCGGTCATGTCGGGGCATCGGCTCGTGTCAAACCCGTTCGTGAAGTCGCCCCGCAGGACAAGCCTGAACTGATCGCGCGCATCAAGCGCATGTTGCACGAACAGGATGCCGTGCTGGTGGCGCATTACTATGTTCATCCCGATTTGCAGGATTTGGCGGAGGCTACCGGCGGCATCGTCTCCGACTCGCTGGATATGGCCAGCTTCGGCCATCGTCATCCGGCGAAAACGATAGTCGTGGCGGGGGTGCGCTTCATGGGCGAGACCGCCAAGATACTCAACCCCGAAAAACGCGTGCTGATGCCTGACATGGCGGCGGAATGCTCGCTGGATATGGGCTGTCCGGCAGACGAGTTCGCCGCGTTTTGCGATGCGCATCCCGAACGTACCGTAGTTGTCTACGCCAACACCAGCGCTGCGGTGAAGGCCAGGGCTGACTGGATGGTGACCAGCTCCATCGCCCTGCCGGTAGTCAAATACCTGCACCAGCAGGGCAAGAAAATCCTCTGGGCACCGGATCGTCACCTCGGCAGCTATATTCAGGAACAAACCGGCGCGGACATGCTGCTGTGGCAAGGCTCGTGCGTGGTGCATGACGAATACAAGGCGCGCGAACTCATTGAATTGAAAAAACGCTACCCGGACTGTCTGGTGCTGGTGCATCCCGAATCGCCGCGTTCCGTGGTGCAGTTGGCGGATGTGGTTGGCTCCACCACGCAGCTTATCAACGCCGCGCGCAACGCCGCCGCGAAAGTCTTTATTGTCGCCACCGACAACGGCATCCTGCACAAAATGCGTACCCTCTGTCCGGATAAACTGTTCCTCGAAGCACCGACCGCAGGCGTGGGCGCAACCTGCACCAGTTGCAGCCATTGTCCGTGGATGGCGATGAACGGCCTCATCAATCTGGCCGAAGTGCTGGAAACCGGCACGAATGAAATACGGGTCGAACCCGCCATCATCCCCCGTGCCGTGCAGCCCATCACCCGCATGCTGGACTTCGCCAAACAAATCAAATTGCCCACCAGCGGCATCGGCAACGCCTGACCTGGAGTGCGGGTGACGTGTTGCCAGAACAGATGCTGCGGACAATAAAAAACGCCCTTGCGGGCGTTTTTTAT
>JAVHSF010000257.1:0-16504 GCA_036172035.1 Gallionella sp.
ATTAACCATTTTTTCGTGCCATCTTGTGCCGCGACTGATTGTTGTGTTTTTGTCGCAATTTATTTTCTGTGTGAAGTGTGTGTGAATGGTTGGAGGCGCGCCATGCGCGCGCACTCTCCCTCTTAGCAGCAGCGTTTGATGCCCGTCCATTGTTGCTGCTGTTGCTCGGCGAACCAGTCACGGCGCGTCAGGACGGGGTGTTCCGGGTGGTTGGCGGCGCGATGTGCCAGATAACGCTCGTAGCCGTCATCGCCGCTGAGTTCGCGGATCGCCCGCCACAGGGCGGATAAGCGGTGTTTCAATCGCGTTGCCATGCTTGTTCCTGTTGGGACGTAACCCGTCGGGCGGACTCCAGTTGGGTTGGCCGATGCGGTTCTTCGGAAAGCGGCGGGACGGGCTTGCCCTGGAGATGGCGCGCGCAGACGCGCAGCATGTCCAGCACGATCAGCCACAGCAAGGCGGCGAAGAACAGCACCAGCGCGGCATCCAGTTGCTGGTTGAAAATCAGTTGCGGCGCGACGGCGGCCTTGTCGGGCGGCAGCATTCCGCCGGCGAGCTTGTCGGCCAGATTGTTGGCGGCGGCGAGGAAGCCGATGCGGGGATCGTCGCTGGTGAGCTTCTGCCAGGTTGCGGTGCTGGTGATAATGACCAGCCACAGCAGCGGCACGCCCGTCACCCATGCGTATTTGAGTTTGTCGGATTTCACCAGGATGCCGGTCGCGACACACAGCGCGATGGCGGCGAGGATCTGGTTGGAAATACCGAATAGCGGCCAGAGGATGTTGACCCCGCCATTCGGGTCTATCACGCCGATGTACAGGAAGTATCCCCATGCTGCGACCACTACCGCGCTGGAAAACAGCATCGAGGGATACCAGGAGGTGCGTCCCAGCGGTTGCCAGATATTGCCGAGCAGGTCTTGCAGCATGAAGCGCCCGACGCGCGTGCCGGCATCCAGCGTGGTGAGGATGAACACGGCCTCAAACATGATGGCGAAGTGATACCAGAGCGCCAGCAGATGCTCGCCGAAGGCGCTGCCGAAGAGGCTCGCCATGCCGACGGCCAGCGACGGCGCGCCTCCGGTGCGGGCGAACAGTGTGGCTTCGCCCATCTGCCGGGCGATCAGGTTCATCTGCTCGACGCTGACCGGGAATCCCCATGAGGAAATTGTCGCGACGGCCTCGGCGGCTTGCTTGCCGACGATGCCTGCCGGGGAGTTGATGGCGAAATACACGCCGGGGTCGAGTACCGTGGCGGCGATCATCGCCATCATCGCGACCAGCGATTCCAGCACCATGCCGCCGTAGCCTATCATGCGGATGTCGCGTTCATTGGAAAGCAATTTCGGTGTCGTGCCGGAGGAAATCAGCGCGTGGAAGCCGGAAACTGCGCCGCAGGCGATGGTGATGAATACGAAAGGAAACAGCGCGCCGCCGAAAATCGGGCCGCTGCCGTCGGTGAATTGGGTCAACGCCGGCATTTTGATCTCTGGACGCAGCCAGATGATGGCGATAATCAGCAGGATGATGGTGCCGAGTTTCATGAAGGTGGACAGGTAATCGCGCGGCGCGAGCAGCAGCCACACCGGCAAAATGGCGGCTGCGAAGCCGTAGGCGATCACCGCAAAGGCCAGCGTCAGTCCGGGATGGTCGAACAGCGCGCGCAGGCCGGGAATGTCGGCCACCCAGCCGCCGCCCGCCACCGCCAGCAGCAACAGGGTAACGCCGAGCGCCGAGCCTTCCAGCACGCGTCCCGGACGCAGTTTGTACATATACAGGCCGACGATCATTGCGATGGGGATGGTTGCAGCGACGGTAGAGGTCGCCCACGGGCTGTTTTTCATGGCGTTGACCACCACCAGTCCGAGTACCGCGATCAGGATAATCATGATTAAAAAGGTGGCGATCAACGCGGCGCTCCCGCCGATGTTGCCGAGTTCGTCACGCGCCATTTGTCCCAGGCTGCGCCCGTCGCGGCGCGTGGAGAAGAATAGCGTCACCATGTCCTGCACGCAGCCGCCCAGCACCGCACCGAACAGTATCCACAGCGTGCCGGGCAAATAGCCGAACTGCGCAGCCAGCGTAGGGCCTATCAGCGGGCCTGGGCCTGCGATGGCGGCGAAGTGGTGGCCGAATACGATCCAGCGGTGGGTCGGGATGAAATCTCGCCCGTTGGACAGGCGCTCGGCAGGCGTGGCGCGCGTCTCGTCTACGCCCAAGACGGTGGCGGCGATCCAGGCCGCATAAAAGCGGTAGGCGATCGCGTAGATGCAAAGTGCTGCGGTGATGAACCACAGCGCATTGATGGTTTCGCCGCGATTGAGTGCGATGCCGCCGACGGCTGCCGCACCGAGCAGCGCGACAACAAGCCAGATCGCCAGCGTGGTGAGGTTGGTTGTCCTGGGGGAGAGGTTGGTTTTCATGGTGTAATCGGTTTGGATGGCAGGAATTTTGTGCGACAATGCTACCTCAAAAAATCGGGGAGTTATAAATTTGTTGCCTTGCACGTTGCTCGTGCGACGCTATCTGTAATGGCGGGGAGCAGGAACTGGCGATACCCGCTTTTGTCAATTCGACCGCATCGGGCGGCGATTCAATGGATCAGGACGGAATGTGTTTTTAGATAACTTCAAGCAATTGCTTGCGGCTGACATGGCCGCAGTAGATCAGGTGATACGCACCCGTCTGCGCTCCGAAGTGGTATTGGTCAATCAGGTCGGCGAATACATCGTCAATGGTGGCGGCAAACGCTTGCGTCCGGCGCTGGTGGTTGTGTCCGCCGAGGCGTTCGGCTATCGGGGGTCGCACCATCACGCGCTGGCGGCGGTGGTGGAATTCATTCATACCGCGACTTTGCTGCACGACGATGTCGTGGACGAGTCCGATTTGCGGCGCGGGCGCAAGACGGCCAACGCGCTGTTTGGCAATGCCGCCTCTGTGCTGGTGGGCGATTTCCTGTATTCGCGGGCTTTTCAGATGATGGTCGAGGTGGGCGAAATGCGCGTGATGCAGACGCTGGCCGATGCGACCAACGTTATCGCCGAGGGCGAAGTGCTGCAACTGCTCAACTGTCACGATGCCGATGTGGACGCGGACAATTACATGCGCGTGATTCACTACAAGACCGCCAAGCTGTTCGAGGCGGCGATGCGCCTCGGTGCCATTCTGGCGGATTGTTCTGTAGAAGATGAGCGGGCAGCCGCCCAATATGGCATGCATCTGGGTACGGCGTTCCAGCTGGTGGACGATGTGCTGGATTATTCCGCTGACGAGAACTCAACGGGCAAACATCTGGGCGACGACCTGGCCGAAGGCAAGCCGACCTTGCCGCTGATTTATGCCATGCAACACGGTACGCCGGAACAGGCCACCGTGGTGCGCGAGGCGATCGAGCGGGGGGATGTGGGTAAGTTTGCCGCAGTGCTGCAAATCATTCACGATACCGGCGCGCTGGATTTCACCCGTTTGCAAGCCATGCGTGAAGCCGATCTGGCCTGCGCGGCTATTTCCGGCATTTCCGATTCAAATTACAAGCGCTGTCTGGTAGAATTGGCAAACTTTGCCGCCACGCGGCAATATTAAAAAACGGGGTGTAGCTCAGCCTGGTAGAGTGCTACGTTCGGGACGTAGAAGCCGGAGGTTCGAATCCTCTCACCCCGACCATTTTCATGACCATTCATTCTGGTCGTCAAACCCTTTTCGGACAGGGTTTCATCCCTCTGCAACGGAGTACCCGTGCTATGAGTCGTCTGTTATTTCTGTTGGCCATCGCAGCTGCGATCTACCTGTTGCTCAAATCCTTGCGTAAAAATGCATTGCCCAAAACGCCCGACCTTGCCGAGGATATGGTGCGTTGCGCGCACTGCGGCATACATATACCGGTCAGCGAAAGTCTGCGTGCTGGCGACCAGACATTTTGCAGTGCGGCGCATCGTGATGCCTGGCGGAAATAAATTCTTGAGTACCCGGCTCGAATTAGTTGATCCGATGTCCGCCGATTTCTGGCGTTCACTGAGTTATTTCAATCTCTATCGGCTGGCGCTGCTCGGGATTGTCGTTTTCATTGCCCTTGCATTCGACGTCAACGCGCTGTTCGGCGAGGCCAATGGACGGTTGTTCCTGTTGGTGGGGCTGTTCTATGCAGGCATCGTGTGGCTGTCCATTTATTTGCTACGCTTGCGCAGTCTGGAATTTCACTGGCAGTTGACGGTGCAAGTGTGTGGCGACATTGTCGCCTTGATGCTGCTCGCCCATGCCGTAGGGGGGATACAAAGCAGTGTTGGCTTGTTGCTGATGGTCTCGTTGGCCGTGGCGGGTATCGTCAGTCGCGGCAAAATGACACTTTTTTATGCGGCGCTGGCCAGCATTGCTGCGTTGTTGGAGCATTCCTACTCAGTGCTGTATGACAATGCTCAGGTTGCGCATTATGTTCAGGTAGGCTTGCTGAGTATTGCCTATTTTGCCGTGGCAGGTCTCGCACACAAGCTGGCAAGGTATGCGCTGGAAAGTCAGCGGTTGGCGCAGCGGCGTGCGCGGGATTTGATCGGCATGGCCGAAGCGAACCGTTTGGTGATGCGCGATATGCAGGATGGGGTGCTGGTGGTAGATGAACACGGCGTTGTCATGCAGATGAATCCCTGTGCGGCGCGTTTGCTGCACAACACTGAGGCATCAAGTTACCTGTTGGCGACGAGTTTCCCGCGCCTGTACGAGCAATATGTGCTGTGGAAAAAGGGCGCGTTTAATGCGAGTGCCACGTTGCAACTGGATGGCGGATTGCAGGCTAAATTGCGATTTGTCGCGGTGGAGCGGGGGGCAGCGCAGGGCGTGGTGATCTTTGTCGAAGACATGCAGCACATCAAGGCTGAGGCGCAGCAGATCAAGCTCGCGGCGCTGGGTCGCCTCACGGCGAACCTGGCTCACGAGGTGCGCAATCCCTTGTCGGCAATCAGCTATGCAACCGAGTTAATGCAGGAAGAGCAGGGGGATGCCAGACAGGATCGGCTGTTGCACCTGATTCAGGAAAATACCCATCGTATCAACCAGATTGTTCAGGACGTGATGCAGCTTAACCGGCGTGATCGCGTGCAGACCGAGATTTTTGACCTGGTCTCGCGGTTGCAGGTGTTCGTGGATGAATTCAATCAGGCCGAGCGGGTAGAACCGGGTGTGCTGGCGTTGCAGGCGCAGCAGACTGGCATGGTTGCTTTTGACCCCGGGCATTTGCGGCAGGTTTTGTGGAATTTGTGTCGCAATGGCTTGCGCTATGGGCGGCGCTTGCCCGGCAGTCTGGTGCTGGCAACCGAGGTTGAGCATGGTCGGGTGATTCTGGACGTACAGGACGACGGGCCGGGCGTTATCGAGATATATCGTGCCAGGCTGTTCGAGCCGTTCTTTACCACGGCGGAAGCAGGGACAGGTCTGGGTTTGTATGTTGCACGCGAATTGTGCGAGGCGAATGGCGCATTGCTGGAATATCATGATCGGCAGGCAGTAACAGCCGGACGACAGTCGGGAGCCTGCTTCCGCATTACTTTTGGAGAAAGAACAGGGGAGTCCCCAGGTTACGAACATGTCGGATAAACAGCGTAATAAAACTTTATGGAAAGGTCAGGTATCGCAGCCTGGCATCCAGGCTGGCCGGGTATTGCTGGTGGATGATGAGCCGGACATTCTGGAGCTGCTGGAAATGGCTTTGCTCAAAATGGGTCTGTCGGTGGATAAGGCGGCCAACCTGCAAACCGCGTTGGCTAAACTGGCCGCGCATCAATATGACTTGTGTCTGACGGACATGCGTATGCCGGACGGTAACGGCCTTGAACTGGTGCAGTACATCAACCAGCGCAATCTGGACGTGCCGGTGGCTGTGATCACCGCGCATGGCAATCTGGAAAATGCGGTTACCGCGCTCAAGGCGGGCGCGTTCGATTACCTCGCCAAGCCGCTTTCGCTGGAACAATTACGCACTCTGGTGAAATCTGCGCTGAGTCTGCCTCAGTCTGGCCCGTCGGGTGACAGGCTGTTGTTGGGGCATTCGCCTGCCATGCAGAAAGTACGCGATCTGATCGAACGGGTGGCGCGCAGCCAGGCTCCGGTGCATATCAGCGGTGAATCGGGTAGCGGTAAAGAGTTGGCTGCCAGACTTATCGTGCAAAGCGGCGCAAGCCGCGACCAGCCGATGATCGCGGTGAACTGTGGTGCCATCCCTGAAAACCTGATGGAAAGTGAATTCTTCGGCTATAAAAAAGGCGCTTTCACCGGGGCTGACAAGGACAAGGAAGGGTTTTTTCAGGCTGCACACGGCGGCACATTGTTCCTTGATGAGGTGGCTGATTTACCGTTGGCGATGCAGGTTAAGCTGTTGCGCGTAATACAGGAAAAGCGCGTACGCCGGGTGGGAGCGACCACGGAAGAGCCGGTGGATGTACGTATCATCAGTGCGACGCATAACGATCTGGCTGGACGGGTCAAGCAGGGGCAGTTCCGTCAGGATCTCTATTACCGCCTGAACGTGATTCCGGTTCATATGCCCGCCTTGCGCGAGTTGCGCGAGGATATTCCCGAAATTGCCCGTAAAACGCTGGAGAGATTGCGTGGCGGTTCATCTGCGCAATTCTCTGATGAGGCGCTTGGGGTGCTGCAAGCCTATGATTTTCCAGGCAATGTCCGTGAGCTGGAGAACATCATCGAGCGTGCGCTGGCGCTGTGTTCGGAGGGGCTGATTACGGTGCAGGATCTGCATCTGACACCCGATGCCAGCCGCTTGTCGGAGGTGGGTGAGGTCACCAACAAATATCCCCTGCCGGATTATCTGGATATGGTCGAGAAACGTGCCCTGCTGGCGGCGTTGCAACAAACCGGCTTTAATCGCACCGCCGCCGCCAGGTTGCTGGGGCTGACCTTTCGCACCATGCGCTACCGCATGGAACGGCTGGGAATCAAAAGCCCCGAGGATGGCAGCGATGCGGATTGACGCGGCAGGTTGGTTGGCAGGAAGTGACGATGCGCCTGTCGAACATCTGCCGTCGCCTAATTTCGATGAACGCGCAAGCGGAGAAATTGATTTGCTGGTGATCCACAACATCAGCCTGCCGCCCGACGAATTCGGCGGCGACGGCGTGCAGCGGCTGTTCACCAACACCCTGGATCGCAGCGTACATCCCTATTACCAAACCATTCCAGAAGGCCGCGTGTCTTCGCACTTCTACATCCGTCGCGACGGTCATCTCATCCAGTTCGTTTCGGTCTTGCAGCGCGCCTGGCACGCGGGATTATCCCGCTGGCAGGGCAGGGCGCGCTGCAACGATTTCGCCATCGGCATCGAGCTGGAAGGCAGCGACAACGTACCGTTCACCGCTGCGCAATATGCCGTGCTGCACGACTTGACCCTGGCGTTGCGCGCCGCGTTTCCCCTCAAAGGCATCGCCGGACATAGCCACATCGCGCCTGGCCGCAAGACCGATCCAGGGCCGTATTTCGACTGGATGCGCTATCTCACGGGATTGGTTTTCGAGTCGTTTCCTCAATAACTGCTGCAGCTTGTTGATTCGTCATGGTTAATCCGTGCGTCTGTTTTCGCCTGATTTTTTCGCTTGCAAAAATTATCAGTACCACTACAATCAGCGTCCGCCGCTACTAAAAATACTATATATAGTGGTTTAAAGCATTTTCCAGATGAATCAATCCATAAGGATATATCCATGTTAAACGCCGCTACCCAGAGCGCCTCCCCGTCTTTTCAACCCGCCGGTGTCTCGTCCGATTCATCCGCCCACGCTGAGGCTCAATTCGATTGCTACAAGGTTGTCCGCCGTAATGGTTCGGTCGTGATCTTTGAACCGGTGAAGATTTCCATCGCCTTGACCAAGGCGTTTATCGCCGTGAACGGCGGGCAAGGTGCGGCATCGGCGCGGGTGCGCGAGATCGTCGAGCAACTCACCGCCGGGGTAGTCGGCGCGCTGATGCGTCGCCAGCCGCACGGTGGCACATTGCATATCGAGGACATCCAGGATCAGGTCGAGCTGGGACTGATGCGTTCGGGCGAACACGATGTGGCGCGAGCCTACGTGTTGTACCGCGAAGCGCGTTCGCACAGCCGCGCACAAGCTCAGGTCGAACAGCCCGCGCAGGTCATCAATGTGACGGGTGCTGACGGTGTGATGCGTCCGCTGGACATGGCGCGGATTACCGGTTTGGTGCAGTCCGCCTGTGCGGGGCTGGGCGAAGTAGTGAGTGTTGATAGGGTGATTCATGCCGCGCTGAAGGATATGTACGATGGCGTGCCGCAGCATGAAGTACTCAAATGTCTGATCTTGTCGGCGCGCGCACTGATCGAAAAAGAGCCTGCTTATAATTTTGTCACGGCGCGGCTGTTGCTCAACAATATCTGCGCCGAAGTGCTGGGCGAAGCGGTCGCCGCCGCCGACATGACCACCCGCTATGCGGAATATTTCCCCAAATTCATCAAGCGCGGCATCAATGCCGAGCTGCTGGACGAGCGTTTGGCAAGTTTCGATCTGCCGCGTCTGGCGGCTGAACTGGATGCTGCGCGCGACCTGCAATTTGGCTATCTCGGCCTGCAAACCCTGTATGACCGCTATTTCCTGCACGTTGAAGAAACCCGTATCGAGCTGCCGCAGGTGTTTTTCATGCGCGTGGCGATGGGGCTGGCGCTCAACGAGATTGACCGCGAAACCCGCACCATCGAGTTTTACCACTTGCTGTCCAGTTTCGACTTTATGTGTTCCACCCCGACGCTGTTCAATTCCGGCACACGCCGCTCGCAGTTGTCTTCCTGCTATCTGACCACCGTGGCGGATGATCTGGACGGCATCTACGAAGCCATCAAGGAAAACGCGCTGCTATCAAAATTCGCCGGTGGTCTGGGCAATGACTGGACGCAGGTGCGCGCCCTCGGCGCGCGCATCAAGGGAACCAACGGCCAGTCGCAAGGCGTGGTGCCTTTTCTCAAGGTGGTGAACGACACTGCCGTGGCGGTGAATCAGGGCGGCAAGCGCAAGGGTGCGGTGTGTGCTTATCTGGAAACCTGGCATCTGGACATTGAGGAATTTCTGGATTTGCGCAAGAACACTGGCGATGACCGCCGCCGCACGCACGACATGAATACCTGTAACTGGATTCCCGACCTGTTCATGAAGCGCGTCATGGAAGGCGGCGATTGGACGCTGTTCTCGCCGTCCGATGTGCCTGATTTACATGATCTGTTCGGTCGTGATTTCGAGGAAGCCTACGTTGCCTACGAAGCGGCTGCCGCGCGCGGCACGATCAAGTTGTACAAGACCGTTCAGGCGGCCAGCCTGTGGCGCAAGATGTTGACCATGCTGTTTGAAACCGGCCATCCCTGGATCACTTTCAAAGACCCTTGCAACATCCGTTCGCCGCAGCAGCATGTCGGCGTGGTGCACAGTTCCAATTTATGTACCGAGATCACCCTGAATACCAACGAGGATGAGATCGCGGTGTGCAATCTGGGTTCGGTCAACCTGCCCGCGCACCTGTATCCACAAGGACACGAGCTGGCCGGACAGATCAATCACGACAAACTGCGCGCTACCATCAACACCGCGATGCGCATGTTGGATAACGTGATAGATGTCAATTACTATGCCGTCGCCAAGGCGCGCAACGCCAACATGAAACACCGTCCGGTAGGCATGGGCATCATGGGCTTCCAGGATTGTCTGCACCAGCTGCGCACGCCATATGCGTCCGAGGCGGCGGTCGAGTTCGCCGACCGTTCGATGGAGGCGGTTTGCTATTACGCTTACTGGGCATCTACCGAACTGGCGCAGGAACGGGGTCGTTACGCTTCGTATCGCGGCAGCCTGTGGGATTGCGGCATCCTGCCGCAGGACACGCTGGAACTGTTGCGCGAAGAGCGCGGCGGCTACGTCGAGGTGGATGCCTCAAGCAGCATGGATTGGGATGCCCTGCGCCGCCGCATCGCGCAATACGGGATGCGCAATTCCAACTGCATTGCGATAGCCCCGACCGCAACCATTTCCAACATCATCGGCGTATCGGCCTGCATCGAGCCGACTTACCAGAACATTTTCGTCAAATCCAACCTGTCCGGCGAATTCACCGTGATCAACGACTATCTGGTCGCCGACCTCAAGCAACTGGGGCTGTGGGACGAAGTGATGATTGCCGACATGAAGTATTTCGACGGCAGCCTGGCCAAAATTGACCGCATCCCGAACGAGTTGCGCAGCCTGTACTCCACCGCGTTTGAAGTCGAACCTGGCTGGCTGATCGAAGCGGCTTCGCGCCGCCAGAAATGGATAGATCAGGCGCAATCGCTGAACATCTACATGGCGGGCGTGTCCGGGCGCAAGCTGGACGAGACCTACAAACTGGCCTGGGTGCGCGGCTTGAAGACCACCTACTACCTGCGCGCGCTGGGCGCGACTTCGGCTGAGAAATCCACCGGGCGCGCGGGCGCGCTGAACGCGGTCGCCGTCGGGGAGACGCAAGGGACACAGTTCTGCTCGATAGATAACCCCGAGTGCGAGGCATGTCAGTAAAGCCATTGGCGGGAAGTTGGAAACCCGCCCGCCACGCGCGCTATTTTAAGGAAACACTATGTTGAATTTTGACGAAGAAATCAGGCCGACTGCCATGCCATCCGGGATGAACGCGATGCAAGCCATGCCGGGTATGGGCGCTGCGCCGCAGGCTGCCAGCGGTCGTATCCGCGTGGAAGACAAGCGCATCATCAACTGCAAGGCGGACGTGAACCAGCTCGTGCCGTTCAAATACAAATGGGCGTGGGAAAAATATCTGGCCGGTTGCGCCAATCACTGGATGCCGCAGGAAGTGAACATGACCGCCGACATCGCGCTGTGGAAGAGCGACAAGTTGTCTGAGGACGAGCGTCGTCTGGTCAAGCGTAATCTGGGTTTCTTTACCACGGCGGACAGCTTGGCGGCGAACAATATCGTGCTGGGAACCTATCGCCACATCACCAACCCGGAATGCCGCCAGTTTTTGTTGCGCCAGGCCTTCGAGGAGGCGATTCACACCCACGCCTACCAGTACATCGTGGAAAGCCTGGGGCTGGATGAAGGCGAGATTTTCAACATGTACCACGAAGTGCCGAGCATCCGTAACAAGGACGAGTTCCTGCTGCCCTACATAGATGTGCTGACCAACCCCGAATTCAAGACCGGCACGCCGGATGCGGATCGCGCCCTGCTGCGCAGCCTGATCGTCTTCGCCTGCATCATGGAAGGGCTGTTTTTCTACGTCGGTTTTGTGCAGATACTGGCGCTGGGACGCCAGAACAAGATGACGGGTGCGGCGGAACAATACCAGTACATCCTGCGCGACGAGTCCATGCACCTGAATTTCGGCGTGGATCTGATCAACCAGATCAAGATGGAAAACCCGCACCTGTGGACAGCCGAATTCCGCGAAGAAATCCGCAGCCTGATACAGAAGGGCGTGGAACTGGAATACGCCTATGCGGAAGACACCATGCCGCGCGGCGTGCTGGGGTTGAACGCCACCATGTTCAAGGAATATTTGCGTTTCATCGCCAACCGCCGCTGCCAGCAAATCGGCGTGGATACGCTCTATCAAGGTGCTGCCAATCCCTTCCCGTGGATGGCGGAAATGATTGATTTGAAAAAGGAAAAGAACTTTTTCGAGACACGCGTCACGGAATATCAGAGCGGCGGCTCGCTGGACTGGGATTGATTCTTGCCGGGGCAGTGACGCAAGGCCGGGGTGGCAGGTTAATATGCCCGGCTTGCTGCTGATAGAGAGATGAATGGGTCATGTTGAATAAACTCTGCTCGTTGCTGTGCCTGTTGCTGGTCGCTTGTGCTGCGCCCTTGCCGATGCAGTACCGGGAAGTGGTTGATCCACAGGCGTTGGCGCTGCTGCCGGTGCGTTCCGCACAGCCTGTCGTGGCACTTGCGCTGGGCAGCGGCGGGGAGCGCGGCTTCGCGCATATCGGCGTGATCAAGGTGCTGGAGGCGAATGGTATCAAGGTGGACATGGTGCTGGGAACCAGTGCCGGCAGCGTGGTTGGGGCGTTGTATGCGGGCGGTTATAGCGGTATTGATCTGGAAAAAATTGCGCTGGAAATGGACAGGGGCAAGCTGAACGACATTGATTTTTCCAGGCGCGGCTATGTGCGCGGCGAACAGTTGCAGGATTTCGTCAATCGCGCCCTGCATAACCGTTCCATCGAACAACTGGACAAGCCCTTTATGGCAGTTGCCACCCGGCTCAGCGACGGGAGAACCACTACTTTCAATCACGGCAATACCGGCAAGGCGGTGCGCGCTTCCAGCAGCATTCCCGGCATCTTTTATCCGGTCATGATAGGCGGCGACGAATACGTTGACGGCGACCTGAAAAAACCTGTACCGGTCACGCTGGCGCGGGAAATGGGTGCCGACTTCATCATCGCCGTGGACATTTCCAGACAGCCGAAAGAGGCTCCCGCGCCGAGTGACATTATTGATATCCTCATGCAGAGTCTGCGCATCATGCGTCAGTCCATCCTGTCGCACGAACTGGAATACGCGCAGGTGGTGATCCAGCCCGACATCGGCCCCACCCCCCAGATTGATGAGAGCAGCAAGCTGCATCTGATCAAAATTGGCGAAGATGCGGCGAATGCCGCCATGCCGCTGATACGCGAATGGCTGCAAAAGATTGCCGCCGAAAAGGCGTTGGGGCGAGCCGCATCGCAATGATTGCCGCTCTCCTGAATTGGCCATGAGCTTTTTTTGCGCCGAACTGCCCTATCAGTCTGACGCGGCGGGCTATTTCCTCAAGTTGGCTGACTTGCCTTGGGCTATGTGGCTGGACAGCGGCGGCATGGGGCGGCACGACATCCTCACCGCAGCCCCGCACCACACGCTGGTGCTGGATGCAACGGTAAGGTGCAGCGATCCCTTTGCCTTGATACGCCGCGAACTCGGTGCGCATGTGATGCCTGTCGCAGACGTGCCGTTCGCCGGGGGGGCGCTGGGTTACTGGGGCTATGACCTGGCGCGCAGGATGATGCCGCTGCCCGAACTTGCGCTGGATGCCGAGCACTTGCCCGAAATGGCGGTCGGCCTCTACGACTGGGCGCTGGTGCTGGATCACCAGAAACACACTGCCCGACTGGTCTCGCAGCAACGCTACGCCGAAACGCCAGCCTTGCTGGCGCAGCTATTGGCGCGTTTGCAATCAGCCCCGCAGCCGATGATTGACAACTTCAGTGTGTCAGGCAAGATAAGCCGCAACTTTACCAAAGAGACTTATTCGGCGGCATTCGACAAGGTGCAGGGCTATTTGCAGTCAGGCGACTGCTACCAGATCAATCTCGCGCAGCGTTTTTCGGCCAGCGCCACGGGCGATGCACTGAGCGCCTACCTCAAGCTGCGTGAACTCAGCCCCGCGCCCTACTCGGCCTTCCTCAATTTCCCGACAGTCCAGATTCTATGCGCCTCGCCGGAGCGTTTCATCGGTGTAAAAGACGGCAGGGTCGAAACCAAGCCCATCAAGGGAACGCGTCCGCGCGATGCCGACCCGCAGCGCGACCGGCAACTGGCCGACGAATTGCGCCGACATCCCAAAGACCGCGCCGAAAATTTGATGATCGTGGACCTGCTGCGCAACGATCTGGGCAAGCACTGCACGCCCGGCACGGTGCGCGTGCCGAAGCTGTTCGAGGTGGAGAGCTATGCCAATGTCCATCATCTGGTCAGCACGGTGCAAGGCGAACTGGCGGCGGGACGCGACGCGCTAGACCTGCTGCAAGGCTGTTTTCCCGGCGGCTCGATCACCGGCGCGCCCAAGCTGCGCGCCATGCAGATCATCGAACAGTTGGAGCCTGACCGGCGCGGCGTGTATTGCGGGGCGATCGGTTACGTCGGTTTTGACGGCAACATGGACAGCAACATCGTCATCCGCACCCTGGTCTATGGCGATGGCGTGATTCGCGGCTGGGCGGGCGGCGGCATCGTCGCCGATTCGCAATGCGACGCGGAATATCAGGAGACGCTGGACAAGGCTTCCGCGATGCTCGAACTGTTGCGGCTGTATGGCGGCGAGTCAGCGTAGGGTGTAGGTATAGCGCATTGCCCGTTAGTTATTGCACCCTACGCGGGCTGATTTTGGCTTTTGTAATGCGGACTAGCCTCCGCTATGCCGAGTTCTAACTGACCGCTTGTGGCATATTGATTTGCATTTGCCCAATACAAATATGTCTCTTTCAATCCGATATCTTCCGCTACTGCTTTTAGTGATAAGCGCCTTAAAATATTTATCGTTATCGGTCTTTTTTCATCCCAAAAAATTATTGCATCCAGAAACTTTAGTGCGGGAGCTGAGGTAAGTAATGAGAATACAAATTTTGCTTCATCCTCTGTGTCAAAAGACAGAAAATTAACAGTGTCATCAAAGGCTACTATTTTTTCATCAAGTGAACCAACAAGGTTGAAGTTCAATTTTTTATAAAGGGCAGATATGGCAATTTTCCACATTTTAAATGTATAAGTTCCTACACCAAAAACTGAATATAAAGGTTTGTTTTTATAAATTGAGCTTTGCCTTTTTCCTAGAAAATCTTTGTGATCACAAAGGTAATGCCATGTTTTAGGTGCTACTTTCTGAATATCAGATGTGGCCTCCCCAACATGTTTTTGAGTTATTAAAACCATTTTTCGATAAAACTCAGTTCTTCCATTTCCAATATCCGAGCTTTTTAATAGTGGATATATGTAATCCTCTTCAAGGTCAACATGCTCATCAAAGCCGTTTTTGAATCCATTATCGACCCGCTCTAACTCCATTATCTTAGAGCAATCATGTTTAATGCCCGAACGCCAAATATATCTGGAATCCTGCCCTGATAAATGTTTTGTTTGTTCGTAATTCATTACGTTATTTACGATAATACCGTCTCTAGCGCCAATAACACGCGAAGGTTTTGTTGAATCTAATCCCTCGTAAATATCACAATCAGAATTGCCAGTGCCTGTAATTAATACAAAAAGGCAAGCATCTACAGCAGCATTAAAGTAAGCTTTAGCATCTATTGGATATATATGACCAAAATACAATGGATTGGCGCTATCCATTATTTGGCGCATCACTTTGCGTGCAACAGAATACTTGCACAAAACTGCTATGGCGCCGTTTCTTTTTGAAAGCCAATCAACATGGCGCAAGAGCATCCACTCTGAAATATCAAAGTTTCCTGAGCCTGTTATAGCCTCAATACCTCGACGATTTTGGAAATTTGATTTATCTGGAAGATTTTCACTATTGAGGACGCTAAGTTCGCTGCTTGTAACCCACGGTGGATTTCCAATTACAAGAATAAATCCAGACTGTTCCGCAATTATTGACTCCCAATCTACGGTGAAGAAATCTGCCTCTTTGAGAAATACTTGATTTGTATTGCTGTGCTCGGGCAAAGATAACCTCGCAGCGCTGATATAACTATTATTTATATCGAACCCTAATATTTTGGCATCCTCGAATCCATCAATGGCTGCCCTAATAAACGCACCTTTTCCGCAGCTCGGTTCAATAACAACTGATGGTGTTAGTTTGTGATTCCGTTTAAGAACATCTACTACAGTATGAGCCAATACATCCGGTGTCTGAAAGTCTCCGTATTGCCACTTATCAATAGGCTTGTTTGCCATAATTTAGCGAACTCTGGATATGCCAGTAATTTCACCAGCCATTTGGATGACACGGCTATACTGAAGTCTCCATTGGAGAGCATTTGAAATTGTCAGGTAGCCTTGCAAAGGCGGCGATTGCATAATTCTCTTGGCCAGTTGATGTGCGCCTATTTCATCAACAGGAAGATTTCTCTCAGCAATGAAGGCAATGACATCGTCTAAATTGCCATCTCTAGCAAGAATTTCCAGTAACCCTTTGGTTGTCTGAAAATCAGCGGTGCGCTGCTTTTCAACAAAAATTGTGTGTTGCATATTTAATCTTCCCGTTTTATTTTCATGGTCATCATATTTGTCATAAACGAATATAAGTAAGTGGTAGTCCAATCCAAAAACTTTTTGAGATGCTGATTTAAAGGGGCATGACGATTGAGGTTGTTTGACACTGGTAACCTTTATATCAACTCCTAAACCTGGAATATCAATACCTGCTGCGGAGTTTCCTTCCTGATAACTGTAGGTGTTCGCGAGGAATGTAGTAAATTTGTGTTCAAGGTAGGTGCCTACGGCTTTTCCGTCAGTAACACCATAGAGGGAGGGCTCATCGTAAGCGGTCTCAATTTCTGCAAACTTTGCTGCTTCATTTTGCAATATTTCAATCGATAGTTCTGGTTTCATATTTTGTCCGGATGATTCGACTATAACGAAAAGTAAATTTAAAAAGCGCCATAGTGGCACTGGCTCAAAAACAGAAACTGCACGCATTGAATGCGGAGAAAAACTTATCCCGTGTTCTGCACCCGGAATATCCTGACGACTTCCGGGATCATACGCAGGCTGCGCATG
>JAVHSF010000258.1:0-4413 GCA_036172035.1 Gallionella sp.
TGGTCATGGTTGACTGGTGGGCTTCCAGAGAAGACGGGAATATGGACTGACATCTTCCGCATCAATGCGCGTGAGGCTGCCTGTCAGCAAGACTGCGTCCAACGGGCAACAGGCTGTACCGTCGCAAATAAAAAATGGCAAAGCGGACATTTCTACTTGGTAGAAGAGAGGACATTTCTATGTGGCGTAGGCACAGGGGGAATAAAAGACTTTACCGCGCGGATTGCTCTGTTATAATCCGCGCCCTCGGGGCGTAGCGCAGCCTGGTAGCGTACATGCATGGGGTGCATGTGGTCGGAGGTTCAAATCCTCTCGCCCCGACCAGGATAAAAAAAGCGAAGGCTGGCATTGTTTCCAGCCTTCGCTTTTTTACGTCGTGAAAAAGCTACGCGGAGTTGTCGTGGGGTTGCGGGAGGTTTTAAGTTAAACTTCGTGCCATGAGAAATGTTCATCTGGTTATTAACGATTTATTCCTGCCCGAAGATTTTGCCGCCGAGGTGTGTGCGGGGTTGCGTTTGCCTGCTCTGGAAAATCTGTTGGTACGGGGGGCGGCGATAAGCCCGGTCCGTACGGATCATTTGAGTGCCTCGTTAGAAGCACTTTTGTGCGGGTTGTTTGCTGTGCCGTGCCAAACGGGTGCGCCGGTGGCACCGATTTCTGCGGCGTTTGACGGGTTGGGAGAGGGGTGTTGGTTGCGTGCCGATCCGGTGCATTTGCGTTTGCAGCGCGAGCAGGTGGTGTTGTTGCCGAATGTGGCGGTCAGCGCGGATGAGGCATTGGCACTGTGTGACAGTTTGAACGCGCATTTTTCCGGGCAGGGGATGGTGTTTTTCGCGCCGCATCCGCAACGCTGGTATGTGCGGCTGGACGCGTTGCCCGAGATTCGGACCGTGCCGCTGTCGCAAGCGGCGGGACGCAATATTCACGGCAATCTGCCGACCGGTGAAGCGGCTCGGCGTTGGCATCAGTTGTTTAATGAGATTCAGATGTTGTTGTTCGCGCATCCGCTCAACGAGGCGCGCGAGGCGCGCGGCGAGTTGCCGGTGAATAGCGTCTGGTTTTGGGGCGGCGGCGATAGTCAGGTTAGCGCACAAGGCACTTATTCGAGTGTGAGTTCGGATGAAAAACTGGCCGCGATGCTGGCGGCATCCGCCGGGTTGCCGTTTTCCGAATGGTCGCCAGTATGGCAAAACTCCCTTGACCTGCCTTTCTCTACCCTCTCTCCGGGGGGGGGGGAGGGGGCTTCGGGGGGCGGACAGCTGCTGGTTTGGACAGGGTTGCGCAGCGCCTTGCAGCGCGGCGATCTGGCGGCATGGCGCGAGGCTTTGCAGACCTTTGAAACCAACTATGCGCAGCCGTTGTGGCAGGCGTTGCGCGGCGGGAAGATTACCGCCTTGCAGTTGGACGTGCTGGGTGGCGAAGGACTGCGGCAAACGCGCCTGACGCGCGCTGATAGCTGGGCGGTCTGGCGGCGACCCAAACGCCTGGCCGATTATTCTCTAGAATTCAAGCACACCAAATAGCGGGGTAATCATGGGTTTCTGGCAAACGGTTACGCAGTATTTCTGGCGAGAAGAATCATTTGCCGTGTTGGTGATGGCGTTGTTGCTGGCATTTTTGCTGTTCTCCCTGCGCAAGGAAGACCGCAAAAGCGTGTTGAATACGCTGTTGTTCTTCCTGGTGGGGCTGTTGTTGCAGTTCGTCAGCGGGGTGATTTACGCCCTGCAATTCCCCACTGCCGCCGAGGTGTTTCACGAGGCCGGGGTGATCGGCGCGGGCATCGCACTGATACGTTTGAGCGGCTTGTTGCTGTTCCGCAGCGTGTTGCCTGCGGTGCGTCTGAATCCGCCGCGCATCACCGAGGATATTTTCGTCATCGTCGCCTATCTCGCCTGGGGACTGGTGCGCCTGCGTTATGCCGGGCTGGATTTGGGCAGCATCGTCGCGACTTCGGCGATGATTACGGCGGTGGTGGCGTTCGCCATGCAGGATACCCTGGGCAACATTCTCGGCGGACTGGCGTTGCAGCTGGACAATTCCGTCGAGATCGGTGACTGGATCAAGGTGGACGAGGTGGTAGGAAGGGTGGTGGATATACGCTGGCGCTCTACGCTGGTCGAGACGCGCAACTGGGAAACGGTGGTGTTCCCGAATAGCCAGTTGATGAAAAACAAGTTTCTGGTGCTGGGGCGGCGTACCGATCAGCCGGTACAATTGCGTCGCTGGATTTGGTTTGGCGTTGCGCTGAATACCATCCCGAACAAAGTGACCGGTGCGGTGGAAGAGGCCGTGCGTCAGGCGGACATCGCCAATGTTGCCAAGCAACCTGCGCCGAGCTGTGTATTGATGGAAATGGACAAGGGTTGCGCGCGTTATGCGCTGCGCTACTGGCTGACTGATCTGGCCGTGGATGATCCGACCGATGCGGCGGTACGCTGGCATGTGTTTACCGCGCTGGAACGCGTCGGGATAAGCCTGACGGTGGAAGAGCAAAACGTTCATTACATCAAGGAAAACGGGAAATATCAGAGCGTGGTGTTGCAGCGCGAAGCGATGCAACGCGTCAAGACGCTCAAGCGCATCGAATTGTTCGCGCAAATGACAGACGAAGAATTGCGCGCGCTCGCGCCGCGCCTCAAATATGCCCTCTTTGCCAAGGGCAGCATTATTTCCAGGCAGGGTGCGGTCGCACATTGGCTATACATCATTATCAACGGTGAGGCCGAGGTGTTTTTTGAAGGGTCAAACGGCGAGCGTAGCAACGTGAATGTGCTGGGCAAGGGTAGTTTTTTTGGCGAGATGGGCATGATGACCGGCGCGGCACGCACGGCTTCGGTACTCGCCAGTACGGATGTGGAGTGCTATCGTCTGGACAAGGAGGCTTTTGCCGACATCATGCGCGCCAGACCCAGTCTGGCCGAGGAAATCGCACGAGTGTTGGTGGAGCGGCGCGCCCAACTGGATAGCGTGGTACACCATCTGGACGAGCAGACCAGGCAGCAGGCAAAGAACTCGCAACACGTCGAGTTGTTGTCCAGCGTCAAACGATTCTTCGGTTTGTAGTATTATCGCGCCCAAATTGATGGGTCAACCCGTCTGAATACTCAACTTAACCGGTTGCTGGTGTCTGGTGACCCGCAACAGCAGGTAACAAATATGAAAATTACATTTTTGGATTTTGAAGGCCCGATCGCGGACCTGGAAGAGAAAATCGAGCAGTTGCGCGATATGCACGATGAGGATGCGCTGGATATCGCCGATGAAATCGCGCAGTTGTCGAAGAAAAGCGAAGTGCTCACCAGGGAAATTTATGCCAAGCTAACCCCGTGGCAAATATCCAAGGTGTCCCGTCATCCGCAGCGCCCCTATACGCTTGATTATATTGAACATATTTTTACAGATTTCGAGGAATTGCACGGCGACCGCAACTTTGCCGACGACAAGGCCATCGTCGGTGGTCTGGCACGCTTTAACGGCCAGAGCGTGATGGTGATCGGTCATCAGAAGGGGCGCGATACCAAGGATAAAATTGTGCGCAATTTCGGTATGCCGCGTCCAGAAGGCTATCGCAAGGCGATGCGCCTGATGCGACTGGCGGAAAAGTTTGCTATCCCCATCATGACTTTCATTGATACGCCCGGCGCTTATCCGGGCGTGAATGCCGAAGAGCGCGGCCAGTCCGAGGCAATCGGGCGCAATTTGTATGAAATGAGCGAGCTGCGCGTACCCATCATCTGCACCATCATCGGTGAAGGCGGTTCGGGCGGTGCGCTGGCGATTGCCGTAGGCGACGCGATGTTGATGTTGCAATACAGCACTTATTCAGTAATTTCGCCGGAAGGTTGCGCATCTATCCTGTGGAAGAGCGCGGACATGGCAGAGGAAGCGGCAGAAACCTTGGGCATCACGGCGAAGCGTTTGAAAACGCTGGGTATTGTGGACAAGATTATCAGTGAGCCGTTGGGTGGCGCGCATCGCGATTACGCGCTGACCATGCAGAACGTCAGGAAAGCCTTGCAGGACGCTTTGAAAACGGCTGAAAGCAAACCGGTCGCTGCCATGATGCAGGATCGTTTCAATCGTTTGATGAGTTACGGCAAGTTCAAGGAAGTTGAAGTCAGCTGACCTCGTTGATCAGGCGGCGGCGCTACTCGCCCCACTGCTTCCCGCCCACAGTGCCATCCTGATCGGTTTGTCCGGGGGCGTTGATTCGGTGGTGCTGCTGCACATCCTGCAACGGCTCGCCCCGCGTTATTCCTGGCGGTTATCCGCACTGCACGTCCATCACGGTATCAGCCCGAACGCCGACGCGTGGGCGGATTTCTGCGCCGGTCTGTGCGCAGGTCATGACATACCCTTGCATATCCAGTTTGTAGATATTGCCCCGCTGCGCGCGCTGGGCATCGAGGCGGC
>JAVHSF010000258.1:4513-16466 GCA_036172035.1 Gallionella sp.
TGGATCGAAGACGAGAGCAATGCGGACGACAGCTACCCGCGCAATTTCCTGCGTCACCGCCTGTTGCCGCTGCTGGGCGAGAAATTCCCCGCCTACCGCGACACGCTGACACGCAGCGCGCAACATTTTGCCGAGGCGAGCAGCCTGCTTGATGAGCTGGCGCAGCAGGATGCAGCGCAAGCCATGCAGCACGGCACACTGGCGGTAGCGGCCTTGCAGTCACTAAGCCTGCCGCGCGCGAAGAATCTGTTGCGCTTTTTCCTGCATCAATCCGCCGCACCCATGCCGCAGGCCGTGCAACTGGACGACATGCTGCATCAACTGTGCGGCGCGCGCGAGGATGCCGCAGTGTGCGTGGTGTATGGCGGCGGAGAATGGCAGGTGCGGCGCTATCGGGGACGGGTGTACGTGTTGCGTGCGCCGGAACAATGCGACCGGCAATATCTCGCGCACTGGCAGGGCGAAGCCGAACTGGCCTGGCCAGCGCTCAACGCGCGTGTCACGTTCCATCGAGGCGCGGGCGCGGGTATCAGCCTGGTCAAGTTGCGAGGCAAACACGTCACCCTGAGATTGCGTCAGGGCGGCGAAGGGTTGCGCCCCGCGCCGACTGCTGTGACCCGCACGTTGAAGAATCTGTTGCAGGAACATCATGTCCCGCCGTGGCAGCGCGACCGGCTGCCGTTGCTGTTTTGCGGCACAGACCTGGTCTGCGTGGCGGGGGTAGCGATCGCAGCGGAATATCAGGCCAAGGTCGGCGAGGCGGGTATCTCAATCGCGTTGACGGGCGAATGATGTTGGCGATCGCAAACGCCATTACCCGAATCGCGGATTACATCAGAAATCACATCTGCCGGAACAGATGCGCGTAGCTGCGACTGACGGCGATTTTTTCCGGCCTGTCGCGCAAGTTGAGCGTCAGGCGTCCCAACAGGTCGTGATGGGCGGAAACGATCTGGTGCACGTTGACCACCGAGCCTCGATGTACTTGCCAGAAATGCATGGGATCGAGTTGTACGATCAATTCCTTTAATGGCGTGCGCAACAACAATTCGGCATCCGGCGTGACGACGCTGGTGTATTTGTCGGCGGACTGGAAGTAACAGACCTCCTCGGTTGCGACCATGCGCACCGTCTGTCCGATCTGGATGCGCAGCCAGTTCAATGGCTTGGCAGGCGTGATTGGCAATTGCTGCAAACGTGCCAATAACGCATCGGGTGTAGCCGTACTGTGTTGTTTCAATCGTTCCACGCAACGTCCCAGCCGCTCGTCCGAGACCGGTTTGAGCAGGTAGTCCACCGCCGCCTGATCGAATGCCTGAACCGCATGGTCATCATAGGCGGTGACGAACACCACGCGGCAACCGGGCGGCGCGGCGCGCGCCACCTCCAGCCCGGAAAGTCCCGGCATTCGGATGTCGAGAAAGGCGATGTTGGGTTGGATTTCAGTCAGCACAGTCGCGGCGGCCACGCCGTCATGCACCACGGCGGCGATCTGCAATTCCGGCCACAAGCGTGCCAGCCGCCGCCGCAGATCTTCGGCTAGATGAACTTCGTCGTCGGCGATCAGTGCTTTCATTGCGAAGCACCGTCATTCCGGCGCAGGCCGGAATCCAGCGAAAATATACAGCCCGCGAAGTGGGCAAAGCCTTGATTTTGTCTTGTTTCGCAAAATTTTTTTGAATCAACTGGATTCCGGTCAGCGCCGGAATAATGACGATTCAGATTCATTGCGGACACTCCTTCAGCGGCAATTCCAGTGTGGCGACAGCGCCGTCGCCTGCCTGGTTCTCCAGCGTCAGTCTGCACGATTCGCCGAACAGCGCGTCCAGCCGTGCGCGCACGTTGTCCAGACCTGCTCCGGCGCAGGATTTTTCATTCAGGCCGACACCGCTGTCGCTGACGAGGATGCGCAATGAGGCGTTTTCAGTGTTCGCGTGAATCGTGATTTCGCCACCTCCCAGTTTCGGTTCGATGCCGTGGCGCACCGCATTTTCCACCAGTGGTTGCAGCAGCATCGGCGGAAAGGCCGCAAGGCGTGCTGCCTCGGTTGCCTCGATGCGCCAATGCAGCCGTGTTCCGAATCGTATCCTGAGTATATTCAAATAGTTATCCAGCATATCCAGTTCGTCGCCCAGCGTGGCGTGGTCGCTGCGGGCGCGCGCCAGCGCCACGCGCAGCCAGTCGTTGAGGCGGTCGAGCAGTTTTTTCGCCTGCGCCGGGTCGCTCTCGATCAGGCTGCCGACATTGGCCAGGGTGTTGAACAGGAAATGCGGCTCGATCTGCGCTTGCAACAGTTTCAGCCGCGCTTCCAGTTCGCGCCGCCCGGTTTCGCTCTGCTGCAACTGGCGCTGTTTCACCTCGGCATCCAGTTGCCCGATGCGCTCGCTGAGGAAATAAGTGATGCTGCCGATGCCGCCGAAAAACAGCGCGATCACCACCGACACCCAGGCACGCGGGTCGCTCCAATCGCCGACCCCGGTAAAACACGAGCCCAGTGTCACGCCGAGCACGATGCTGGTCGGAAAGCTCAGCGCCAGCAATAGCCAGCGGCGGCGCTTGTCGGCGACCCGGCAAGCTACCGTGGCGTTGATGGCATATATCGACAGCCCGATGCACTGCGAAAACACCATGTTGATCCAGAAACTGTCGCCGAAACTGATAGCCGTCAACAGCAGCGCGATGGCGCTGTTGAACAGCAGCGAGGACAGGATAGAAATCAACAGATTGTGGCGCATGGGCGGATTATCCTGAAAATTGTGGGGCAAGGCGAATTCACCCAATATCGTAGGAGCGGGTTCACGGTAGAGCAACTTTCAGTCCCGCGCTCAAGCTGCGCGCGTACAGGCTGGAGAATTCCTGGCGCGCATTGCCGGACGGCAACACCGCTAGTGCGAAGGCTGTTAAATGTCCGCTCAGTGCCAGTTCGCCGTAAGCGGAAAATTCGTTGCCGTTATCGCTAAAGCTGTGGCTTGCCATCGCGCGCCAGTAGCCGCCGCTTTCCATCAAATTGCTTTGCCACACCAAATGTAGGTAGTCGCGCCCCAGCAGCGGAGGCGCGTTGCCCAGCGCTTGCGCGGCCAGCAACGGCGAAGCGGCGGCGCGAGTGAAATAGGCGCTTTCCTGCGCCGCGCGGTAGCCGTGGCCGTCGTGCAGGTACTCGGCGTTGAGGGACTGGCCGTTCTCAAACGTGTAGGCCGTGCCTAGCAGGGCGGTAGTGCGGCGCGCGGAACGGGGCGAGAGGGTGAATGGCAAAATCGGGTCGGCGGGCGATTGCAGCACGTTGGTGCGAGTCGAGGACGCAGCTTCGGCATACAGCAGCAGCGCATCGCTGTCAGTGAGCTGCCCGTGCAGGCCTGCAAAGACACCTTGTCCCGGCATCTGCGCCAGTGCCAGTCCGCCCGCCCAGTTTTCGCCGCGCTGATCGGCCTTCAGCAACCAGCTGTTGCGCCAGGGATCCTGTGCGATATGGCCGGAACCGGTAATGCGCGCCAGCGTCAATGTGCGTTGCATGTCGGGGTTCCAGGATAGTTTTAGCGTATCGAGGCTTGACAGTTCGCGCATCGGGTTGCTGCGTCCGTTGTCGAAGTAAAATGGGCTGGACGGCGAGCGGAATTGCGCCGGCCCCCAGTTCAGCACTTCGCGTCCGGCGGCGATGCTCCATGCCTCAGAGGCGCGCAGCCGCACTTGCCACTGGCTGAGATAGGCCTCGCGCAGTCTTTGAGCGCCGAACGCGTCGTGCGAGTCCTGCGCCAGTACGATGGGCCGCGCGGTGAAACGCCATGTTTCGTTCCCGGCCTTGAGATTGAGGCGAAATTCGTCCGTGGCACTGTTCTGTGGTAGCCGGGCGAGCAGATTGCCCGGATTGAGCACGCTGTCGGTGCGCGGGCTGGTATTACCCGCATAGCCGTACAGCACACCGTCCCACGAGGTGCGCCAGTCGGATTCGGCGGCACAGGCTGTCGAAAAGACTGCGCATAACGACAGGGCGACCAGCCTCATTGCATCTGCCCCAGATCGAACTCAGACATCCCGATTTTCTTCACCTTTACCGTGCCGAACGCCATCGTCGTCTCCGCGTCGATCAGCGCATCGCGTATCGTCATACGGCTGACAAAGGGGATACGCCGCCCTGCGTATTCGATGGTGTTGTTGTATTCGAAACGCGCTGTTTTTAGCAGCTTTCCGCTAACCGAATAGAATTCCGCCTTGATGCCGACTCCGCGCTTGACCGATACCCAATAGCGGATGCGGTCGTAAGTCGTGCGTTTATGTTTTGCAGTTAAATCGAGCACGTAGCAGGTTTCGCCGTCCAGTGTCTCGGTGCCGTTCAACTGCGCATCGTAATCGCCTGCGTAGTTGGTCGCCGCGATGTCGCCGTTGGATGCCTGGCCGCTCATGCGCTGGCGCGGCGAGATGGGGATCGGTTTGGACAGGCCAGGTCGCGTCAGCCACATGTTGCGTTCTACCTGCAACAGCCTGGAACCCTTGAAGCGCGCCGGTTCCAGCGTTTCGGCCACGCTGGCGTCATCCATCGCACGCACTTCGAGGCGCTGTTCGTCGGATACCTTGTCGCCGTCGCGGGAAGTTAGGGTGATGTCCCAGACCATGCCCGGCAGGCCGCCACCGCGTGCGCGGTCGGCGTTTTGCAACAGGGTTTGCGCGTCGGGTGCGGCAAGCGCCGCGTTGCAGCAAAGCCAGAAAAGCAATATTCCGAGTTTTGTGTTCATAAATACCTCTGAATTTTCCAGATCATTGGTGCGGCATCGTGCAGCCGAACTCCAAAATTACACATGCCCCAGCGCATTGATGATGTCCTTTTTTGCGGCGCGACGCGCGGGGAAGTAAGCCGCCAGAGTTCCGACCAGACACATCATGGCAAACGTGAATAAAACCCGCCCGCTGTCCATGTCGATCAGCAAAGGAACGGAAGCGGCGCTGTTTGGCGGGGTGTAGAAAATGTGGGCCAGATTGATCCCCCAGCGCACGGCCAGTGTCAGCAGCAATCCCGTGAGGCAGCCGATCAGCGTGAGCAGCATGGACTCGGCGGTAAACAGCCGCACCACGCCGCTGCGCCGCAAGCCGATGGCGCGTAGCGTGCCGATCTCGCGGGTGCGTTCGACCACGGTCATGCCCATCGAGTTCGCCACGCTCATCACCACCACAGTCAGCACAATGCTGAAGATGAAGCCGAAAATCATGTCGAACATGTCGTGCACCTGGTTGTAGAAATCGGAAAGTTCCTGCCAGGTCCGGATTTCGATGTCGAATCCGGCAGCGCGCAGTTTAACGAGCAATTTTGCACGCACTGCCTCGGTCTGCTTCTCATCGTCAAGCAGGATGGTCAGCCGGTCGGCACGGCCTTTCGCATCCAGCAGCGATTGGGCCAGTGCCAGCGGCACGAAAGCGAATTTGTCGTTGCTGCCCGCATTGCCGGTGTTGAAAATATGCCCCACTGTGATGTCCAGCGCGTTGGCCTGTCCGCTCAGCGTGTTGGACAATACCACTGCCTGTCCGTCTTTTTCAAGATGCAGCAACTCGTCCAGTCCGCTGCTCAGTTCAACGACTTCGACATGCGCCGGGTCGAGCTTCTTGATGAGTTTGTCGTACAGGCCGCTGGCCAGTTCCTTTGGTGTCAGCACGTTGGCCTGCAAGGCGTCCATCGCCGCAGGCGAAATGCCTTCGGCGATGAATATGGTGCTGGCGCGCCCGTTGCTGATCAGGCCGGAGAGTCCCAGACGGGGCGCGACCAATTTGATTTGAGGTTCATCGCTTAACAGCCTTGTGATGGCATCCACTTCTTTTGCTGTAAGCAGATAGTGTTCAGGGTCGAGCTTGCCTTCCGTCCTCATGCCGCGTTTGGAAAGCGTGAGATGTCCCAGCAATTCGCCGTGAATGGATTGCCGTGCCAGCCCGCTATAGACATTGTGCGTGTAACCGGCGAACAGCGAGATGGCGGCAAAGCCGAAGGCGATGGCCAGCAGCGTGACAGATGAGCGACGGCGGTTGCGCGATAAACCGCGCAGGGCGAGTTTCAGTGTGTTCATTGCAGCACCTCGTCGCGCTCGATCTGCCCGTCGCGCAGCAGGATTTTCCTGTCGACATGCTCCAGCAGCCGCGGGTCGTGGGTGGTGAAGACGAAGGTCACACCCTTGGCGCGGTTCATTTCACGCATCAGTTCGATCACCATGTGGCTGTTCTCGGAATCCAGATTCGCCGTCGGTTCGTCGGCGATGACCAGCTTGGGGTTCACTACCAGTGCGCGGGCGATGGCGACGCGCTGGCGCTGCCCGCCGGAAAGCTTGTCGGGCAACGAATGCTGGAATCGTTCAAGTCCTACATCCACCAGCGCGACAGCGGCAATTTGCTGTGCCTTGCGTTCGGCGACACCTTGTATATGTAACGGCAGCATTACGTTTTCTAGTGCGGAAAGCCCCGGCACCAGGTTGAAATTCTGGAACACGAAGCCGATTTTCTGACCGCGAAAATCGGTCAGCGCATCATCAGACAGCAATCGGGTGTTCTGTCCGTCGAAACTCACCTCGCCCGCGCTGGGCGCATCTATCAGACCGATGATGTTCATCAGCGTGGATTTTCCGCTGCCGGAAGGTCCCCAGACGGCAAGAAGCTCGCCTGCGTGGATGTCCAGCGAGATGTCGTGCAGTGCGTCCAAACTGGTTTCGCCCAGCATGAAGCGGCGGCGGACGTTGCGAAGCTTAAGGATGGGCGCAGGTTTATCACTCATATTGACCTCAATGCAGATGAATGGATTGCGCGACCTTACCGTCGCTCAGTTCAAAAGACGCTTCATCGAATTCGGGCGGGCCGAATTTACCGCTCGCATCGTTGGAAAATCCGTACAACTCGGTCGGCCTGCCTAGAAAATTCTTGTCCAGCTTGCCGTTCCGGTTGTCGTCGGCAAAGGCGGCAATGGCATATTTGCCGGGCGCAAGGTTCTGGATCAGCAGGGTCGTGCTGTCGGCAGATGCATCCGCTTTGATTGTCCGTATCGCCCGGTTTTCATGCATAAATGCATTCATCGAGTTGAATACCTCGACGAGCAGCAGCTGTCCGGCCAGCCCGTTGCCGTGCAATTCCAGTTTCAGTTCGCCCGCCTGACTGCCGAAGGAACAGAGCAGCGCGGTCAATAATGCGGTGTTTTTCATGTGGCCTCCCGTGACGGATGCACTATAGAGGAGCGATACGGTAACGGGTAGCGCGTTGCGACGAAACGCGGAAAATGCGGCGCGAGCCGTATCGGCAACGTCGCGAACAACCGTGAGATTAAACCGGCAGTTGGCTGCGACAGGGTAGGCAAAGCCTGATAGAATGCGCGACCGTAATTTTATCAATCCTTGTTTGGAGAATTTAGCATGGCTGTTGAACGTACTCTGTCAATTATCAAACCCGATGCCGTTGCAAAAAATGTCATCGGTCAAATCTATTCCCGTTTTGAAGGCGCTGGCCTGAAGATCATCGCGGCGCGCATGACGCAATTGTCGCGCAAGGAAGCGGAAGGTTTTTATGCGGTTCATGCCGCGCGTCCTTTTTTCAACGATCTGGTCAATTTCATGATCTCGGGTCCGGTGATGATTCAGGCATTGGAAGGCGAAGGCGCGATTCTGAAGAACCGTGACTTGATGGGCGCAACCGATCCCAAGAAGGCCGAGAAGGGTACGATCCGTGCCGATTTCGCCGACAGCATTGATGCCAATGCCGTACACGGTTCCGATGCGGCTGAAACGGCTGCGGTTGAAATCGCATATTTCTTTCCCGCACTGAACGTTTACTCGCGTTAATTTACGCCTGGCTAAATGAAGCAAAATCTCCTCGACTTTGATGTGCAACAACTGACTGCCTGGTTTGCGGAACACGGCGAAAAGCCGTTCCGCGCCAAGCAGGTGCTGCGCTGGATTTATAAGGCCGGGGAGTCCGATTTCGATGCGATGAGCGACCTGGCGGTCTCTCTTCGTGAAAAACTCAAGCAGATCGCCTGTGTGCAAGCGCCGACCGTGATGCGCGAAGAACTGTCCGATGACGGCACGCGCAAGTGGCTGCTGGACATGGGCACGGGCAACGCGGTGGAGACCGTGTTCATCCCGGAGGAGACGCGCGGCACGCTGTGCATCTCCTCGCAGGCAGGCTGCGCGCTGGACTGCTCGTTCTGTTCGACCGGCAAGCAGGGCTTCAACCGCAACCTGTCTGTCGCCGAGATCATCGGCCAGTTGTGGTGGGCGAACCATCAGTTGGGCAAGGACGAGGAGGGCAACTGGCGTATCAGCAACGTGGTGATGATGGGCATGGGCGAGCCTTTGCTCAATTACGACAACACCGTGAGCGCGCTGCGCCTGATGCTGGACGATTTGGCCTACGGCCTGTCGCGCCGCCGCGTGACGGTGTCCACTTCCGGCATCGTGCCGGCGATGGACAGGTTGCGCGAGGAGTGTCCGGTGGCGCTGGCGGTGTCGCTGCACGCGCCGAACGACAAACTACGCGACCAGTTGGTGCCGATCAACCAGAAATACCCGTTCAAGGAATTGCTGGCCGCCTGTAATCGCTATCTGGAACGTGCGCCGCGCGACTTCATTACCTTTGAATATGTGATGCTGGACGGGGTGAACGATTCGCTGCAACAAGCACACGAGCTGGTGCGGCTGGTGAGTGACACGCCTTGCAAATTCAACCTGATTCCGTTCAATCCGTTTCCACAGACACCTTATCAGCGTTCCAGGCCGGATGCGATTCAGCGTTTTCGGGATGTGTTGATGCAAGCCGACATTATTACCACCACCCGCAAGACGCGCGGTGACGACATCGCGGCGGCGTGTGGGCAGTTGGCGGGGCAGGTGCAGGACAAGACCCGCCGCACCACCCGCATCGCGTTTCATAAATAAAGGCTAAGGCAACGATGAAACGAATTTCAGGTTTGATTTTTGCGGTAATGATGGTGGCAGGGTGCGCTTCAAGTGCCTCCTCCAGGCAGCCGCAGACAGGAGCCAATAGCAACAGTGCCCGGATACATACCGAATTGGCAGGCATGTATTTTGAACGTAATCAAATGGGTATTGCGCTGTCCGAGATTGATCTGGCCGTGCAGGCTGACCGCAATTACGCGCCGGCTTATAGTGTGAGCGGTCTGATCCATATGGCGCTGCACGAGGATAAGGAAGCCGAGGAGGCTTTTCGGCAGGGGCTGAGCCTGGATAAGGCGGATTCGGAAGGGCATAACAACTATGGCTGGTTTCTCTGCCAGCGCGGCAGGGAAAAGGAATCCATCCCGCATTTCATGGCGGCGCTGAAGAATCCGCTATACACCACGCCCGAGCGCGCCTATTTGAATGCGGGACTGTGTTCGCAAAAGGCGGGCAATTTGCTGGAGGCGCAGGAGTTTTTTCAGCGCGCGCTGTCGGTGCAGTCCGATTTGGCTCAGGCTTTGCTGGGTATGGCGGAAGTCAAATTTTTCGCAGGTGAATATGAGGATGCCAGGAAATATTTTGCGCATTTTGCGCAAGGCAATGAGAATTTGACTGCGGGTCAACTCTGGCTGGCTGTGCGTATCGAGCGCAAGCTCGGGGACAGCAATGCCGAAGCCAGCTATGGCTTACAGTTGCGCAAGCGTTATCCCGATGCGCGCGAGACTCAATTATTGATGAATGGTGAATGATGGAACAGCTACAGGAAAACAGGCTTGCCTCCGACAAGGTTGCGAACACTACGCATGCTACGCAAGGCGAACAATCGCCAGAGCAGCCGGTGATTTCGGTCGGGCATCTGCTGCGCGAAGGTCGGGAACGTATGGGCTGGAGCATTGAAGATGTGGTTAATCAGATAAAACTCGCACCCCGCCAAATTATTGCTTTGGAAGCGGACGACTTTCAGTCGCTTCCCGAAACTGCTTTTGTGCGCGGCTTCGTGCGCAGCTATGCCAAAGTGTTGCAGATGGACGCGCAAACGTTGCTGGATGCCTTGCCGGGTGCGCAAGTATCCCGGGCGAAAGTTGATGCGCTGGGCGCAAAGCCAACTTTCCCCGAGGGGTCACCGGAGCGTCGGCAAAATTTGAATTTGTTGATTGGCGCATTTTTTATCGCGCTGTTGATAGTCGGATTTGCGATATGGCAAGCCAATGTTCCCCAACAACCTGTAATAGAACAAGTCAAAACCGTAGCGACAGGCGCGTTGGTAACCACACCGGTGGAATTGCCTGTCCAACCGGAAATAATGGTGGGTTCGGATGTCGCTGCAGCGGATGCGCTGGCAGCGTCTGCCGTGCTGCCGGTGTCTGCCGTGCCGGATGCTGCGGTCGTGCAGCCCGCGCAAGCCGTAGCGGCCCCTGTTACTGAAGGCAAGGCAGTCGCATCCGTCAGCAAGTTGCGGCTGGTGTTCGACAACGAATCCTGGACCGAAATTACCGAGCAATCCGGTAAAGTGCTGACGAGAAAAGTCTATCAGCCCGGCGAAGTGTTGAACGTGGAAGGGGTGGCACCATTTGGCCTGGTGATCGGTCACGCTCCCAAGGTGCATTTGTACTATCAGGGAAAATTGGTAGATACGGCTCCTCATATTGATGCCAGCAGTGATGTGGCGCGTTTTACGTTGAAATAATGGTGCAGGAATAACGATGAGCGCATCTCTCATTAAACGTCGCCCGTCGCAACGGGTCTTGGTCGGCAAGGTCATGCTGGGCGGTGGTGCGCCGGTCGTGGTGCAATCCATGACCAACACGGATACCGCCGATGTGGATAGCACCACCAAACAGGTTTTCGAACTGGCTAAAGCCGGTTCGGAACTGGTGCGCATCACCGTCAACACGCCGGAGGCCGCTGCTGCCGTGGCGCATATCCGCAGGCGGCTGGATGCGCTGGGCTGTTATGTGCCGTTGGTGGGAGATTTCCATTACAACGGTCATCGGTTGTTGAACGAGTTCCCGGAATGCGCGCAGGCGCTGGCGAAATATCGCATCAACCCGGGCAATGTGGGGCGCAGCCGTACCGAAGAAGACCCGTTCACCATCATGATTCAGACTGCGATCAAGTACGGTAAGCCGGTACGCATCGGGGTGAACTGGGGCAGTCTGGATCAGAAGCTGGTGGTGCGCATGATGGACGAGAATGCGCAGCTCGCCCAACCTCGTGACGTAAAAGAAGTGACGCGCGCCGCGCTGATCGCCTCCGCCATCGAAAGCGCGCAGCGTGCCGAAAAGTTGGGTATGGCGCATAACCGCATCGTGTTGTCCTGCAAAGTCAGCGAAGTGCAGGATTTGATTGCGGTTTATCGTGCGCTCACCCTGCAATGCGACTACGCACTGCATTTGGGGCTGACCGAGGCAGGCATGGGCTCGAAAGGCATCGTGGCCTCCACTGCCGCCCTGGCGGTGCTGTTGCAGGAAGGTATAGGCGACACCATCCGCATCTCGCTGACCCCCGAGCCGGGCGGCGACCGCACCCAGGAAGTGCTGGTCGGGCAGGAGATATTGCAGACCATGGGCTTGCGCGCCTTCGCGCCCATGGTCACCGCATGTCCCGGTTGCGGGCGCACCACCAGCAGCTTCTTTCAGGAACTGGCGCAAAGCATCCAGCGCCACCTGCGCACGCAAATGCCGATCTGGCGTGAGCAATACGACGGCGTGGAAAACATGACCGTCGCGGTGATGGGGTGCGTGGTGAACGGTCCCGGAGAGAGCAAGCTCGCCAACATCGGCATCAGCCTGCCCGGCACGGGCGAAACCCCCGCCGCGCCGATCTACATAGACGGCGAAAAAGCCATGACCCTGCGCGGCGACCACATCGCGGCAGAGTTCACCGCTATCGTGGACGATTATGTGGCGAGAAAATATCTGAGGCGCCAGCAGTCTGTCTGAAGCCCGGTCATCTGCGGTTTACAGGATCATCACCTTGCTTAGGGAAATGCTGATTTATTCGATTTTGTCGTTGATGAAACCACTAGCCATTCGACTAAG
>JAVHSF010000259.1:0-16425 GCA_036172035.1 Gallionella sp.
GGAAGTATTGTCGGCAATGACGCGCTGGGAAGAACTGGACAAGCGCAGCTAGGAGGGGCTGATTGATTGGGTTTTGTCATCTTTTTTGCAAAATAAAAAAGGTTTCCGCAAAAGCGGAAACGACAAGATCGAATAAATCAATGTTTCCCAAGCTTTCCCGACAATGCGGTTAACACCACATCCAACCACCACTCCTGCGTGACGAACCGCACTACCCAAACAATACTGCCCAAAGTTGCAGGCTGGCGGAGACATCAATTTCACCCGTTTCGACGCGGCAGGGCGCATCACTGTTCAGGCGCATGCGGTGCTGTGTCTGGCGCAGGATGCGGTACAGGCTGCGGTTCTGTTCGGCCAGTGCGGAATCTATCAGACCCAGGTCTGCGGCCATCTTCAATAAAGCCAGGTTGCCCACGTTGCCGGTGAGTTGCGGATACGGGTGGGCGTGAGCCAGCACCAGAAACTGCACCATGAACTCGATGTCCACCATGCCGCCGCTGTCGTGTTTGATGTCGAACAACCCGCTGGTGTTGGGATGGCCGTCGCGCATTTTTTGCCGCATCGTGACAATTTCCCGGCGCAAGACTGCGATGTCACGCACTTGCGTCAACACCTGAAGGCGAATCTCCTCGAATGCCGCACCCACCGCGCTATCTCCCGCACAAAAGCGCGCGCGGGTCAGAGCCTGATGTTCCCACACCCAGGCCTGATTTTGTTGATATTCCGCAAACGCCGCGATCGAACTGACCAGCAGGCCGCTTGCCCCGTTGGGGCGCAGCCGCAAGTCGGTTTCATACAGCCTGCCTGATGCCGTATAAGTGCCGAGCATAGCGTTGATGCTCTTGCCCAGCCGGGCATAATTTTCCTGCGCGTCGGGGTGGTCGTCAGCGTAAAGGAAAATCATATCCAGATCCGAGGCGTAGCCCAATTCCCTGCCGCCCAGCTTGCCGTAGGCGATGATGGCAAAGTGGGCTGTATCGCAGTGGCGTTTACGGGCAGTCGCCCAACACAGCAGCAGCATATAACGCAGTATCAAATCGGCCAGATCGCTCAGGTAATCGCTCAATTTTTCGAGTGGCAGCAAGCCCTGCAAGTCCATCGCCAACAGATGAAAAACCTGTTCCTGCTGGACATGGTGCAGCATTTCCAGTTGCCGTTCGACATCCCTGCCACAAGCGGCGAAGCGCTGCGCCAGATCCGCTTCGATGGCTGTCCATTGCGGCGGCTGATACAGCTCACGCGCATCCAGCAATTCATCGAACAATGCCGGATGTTGCGCCAGATATTTGGCTGCCCAGTTGCTGGCAGCCAGCAAACGGGTCAGGCGTTGCAGGGCTTCCGGGTATTCGGCGAGAAAGGCCAGATAGGAAATGCGGCGACTGATCGCTTCCTGCAAATCCAGCAGGCGCGACAGGGTCGCATCAGGGTCTTGATACTGCGCGCTCAATGCGATGAATTGCGGTATCAACTGTTCCACGCGCTGCCGCCCCAATTCGGATAATTGCCGATAACGCAATCCGCCGCGCAGTTGCGACAGGCGTTGCGCGGTATCGGCTGCGGTGCGAAAACCCAGTTTTATCAAGTCTTGCGTCAACCCTTCCAGACTCATTTCGTCGCGCCAGGGAGAGTCTGGTTGCTGCGCCGTTGCGCCAAAAATTTTCTCGAATTGCCCGCTGACAGTTGTCCGATAACCATCCAGCACCGCTAACAACTGCGGGTAGTTTTCATACCCCATCGCCGTGGCGATAATCTGCCTGTCCTCGTCTTTTTCCGGCAAAGCCTGGGTTTGCTGGTCGTCCAGATATTGCAGCCGATGTTCCAGATTGCGCAAAAATACATAAGCTTCATCCAACCTGGCGACCACTGCAGCGGGCAACTGACCGATTTCGGCCAGCTGTTTGAGGACGCACCGGGTAGGCAGGATGCGCAGCCTCCCATCCTGTCCACCGCGTATCAGTTGAAACACCTGCGCGGTGAATTCGATTTCGCGGATACCGCCCGGTCCAAGTTTGATATTATCCAGCCGGTCGCGGCGTTGCACCTCCTGACGGATTTGCGCGTGCAGCTTGCGCATCGAATCAATCGCGCCGAAGTCGAGATATTTACGAAACACGAACGGCTGATAAATAGCTTTTAATTCATCAAGATGGCTAGTTGAAAGCGGTGCGATGACGCGCGCCTTGATCCAGGCGTAGCGTTCCCACTCGCGCCCCTGGCTGAGCAAATACTGCTCCAGTGCGGCAAAACTCATCACCAGCGGACCGCTATCGCCATAAGGGCGCAGTCGCATGTCCACGCGGAACACATAACCGTCGCCGGTCGCCTCGTTGATAAGGTTGATGAGCCGCCGACCCATCCGGGTAAAAAACTCATGATTGCCCAGGGTGCGTGCGCCGTCCGTCTCGCCGTCTTCCGCATAAACAAAAATCAGGTCTATATCGGAAGATACATTTAACTCGCCGCCGCCTAGCTTGCCCATGCCGATCACCAGCAATTCCTGCGGGGTATGGCTCTGCGCACCAATAGGGCTACCGAACTGCTGTTGCAGGGATGCCATCAAACAGCTCTGCGCCTGCCGCACCACGATCTCCGCCAGCGCGGTCATCGCCTGCATCACCTCGTCCAAATCAGCCAAACCGTTCAAATCACGCAGAATCAGCTTGACCATCACCTGCTTGCGCAAACGGCGTACCGCGCGCGACAACCCGGCCTCGTCCTGTAAATCGAGTGCGGATGCCTGCAATAACGCTTGAATTTCTGCACGGCAACATGGCGTAGTGTAATTTTCCTGCAACCAATGCAGCAAAGTGCTGTCTGCATCCAGCACGCGCTTCGCATAACGACTGTCGCACAGGGTTTTTTGCAGCTTGTCTGCAAAAGCGACAGGCAACGAATTTTCAATGTTTATGGGCATCCGGTATACGTTCCTCAGTTAGAATGCGACACTTTGCCAATTCTTAAAATCCAAACAAGGAATCTGACGCGGTAGCGTCCCATGCCTGATGCTCAATTCACTCCCCGTTCGCCTGCTGTGGCGCAGTCTTAATCACCTGACCCGGCTGACTATCGCCACGTCGGCGATTATAGCCTTGCTGTGCGCGATTACGATTATCGTGCTGCGCTATTGGCTGCTGCCAGACATCGAACAGTTTCACGACAGAATCGCCTCTTCCCTGTCAACCGCCATGGGCAATCCGGTAAGCATAGGCAAAATAACCGGGGACTGGAACGGTCTGCATCCCCATCTGAATATGGCCGATGTACGCATTTTGGATCAGCAGCACCAACCTGCACTGGTCTTGCCTGACATAGATGCCAAAGTTTCATGGCTATCCCTTGTTTTTGCAGAATTGCGCCTGTCCAGCCTGGAAATTAACCGCCCCGAGTTGCTGGTACGCCGCGATGCACAAGGTAAAACTTTTATCGGCAACGTGGCGTTTTCCTCTCAGGGAAAGAACAACGATCTGGCCAACTGGCTGTTGCACCAGTCTCATATGGTAGTGCGCAACGCAGTCATCGTCTGGGTGGACGAGCAAAGAGACGCACCCGCACTGGTGCTGAGACAGGTCAACCTGCGCGTCGAAAACCTGTTCAATCACCATCAGTTTGCCCTGCGCGCCGTTCCTCCGCCCGAACTGGCAACACCGCTGGATGTGCGCGGCGATTTTCACGGCAAGAGTTTTGACGATTTGCAGGGGTGGCGCGGACAACTGTTCGCCCAGCTCGATCACACCGATTTGCTGGGCTGGCAACCCTGGCTCAAATTACCCGCACAACTGAGCAGCGGGCGCGGCGCGATGCGCGCCTGGCTGAGTCTGGAAAAGGGTCATCTGACTCAATTCACTGCCGACTTATCCTTGCGCGACGTAGCGACCAGACTGGGTGAAACCATCCCTGTCATGGAAGTCAATTTCCTGCATGGGCGTGCCGCATGGAAAACGGTGAAGGATGGCTGGGAGGTTTCCACCCGACATTTGTCCATGCGTCTGAGAAACGGCATCCACCTGCAACCCACGGATTTCTATTTCCGCAGCCTTGCGGGCAACACCGTCCATCCCGCCAGCGGCGAATTGCGCGCCAATTTACTGCAACTGGAAAGTCTGGTCAGCCTGAGCAACTTCCTGCCGCTGGATGCAGCAATGCGCGAACAAATGAACGTCTACGCGCCCAGAGGCCGGGTGTCCAATCTGGAGCTGCAATGGCAGGGCGTTCCGAACAAACATGCGCCACGGGAAGTGCCAAAGTTCACCTTGAAAGGACAGTTCGACAATCTGGCATTGCAACCGGTGGGCAATCTGCCCGGTTTTTCGGGCTTGTCGGTAGCGGTAGACGGCAGCGACAAGCAGGGCAATCTGAATATCAAGAGCCAAAATCTGACGGTGGACGCACGCGCTGCAATGCGTGAACCCCTGTTATTCGACACGCTGACCGGACAGGTGAAATGGCAGTACGAAAATGGCGAATGGGCGTTCAAGCTGGATAACGTAGCCGTTGCCAATGACGACTTGGCAGGCAATCTGTATGGCGGGTTTCAAACCAAAACCGGCACGTTGGGCTTGCTGGATTTGACTGTCAGTCTGACGCGCGGCGACCTCAGGCGCGCGGCGCGCTACACCCCGCTCATCGCACTCGCCAAAAAAGATAACGACTGGCTGAACGATGCCATGCTGTCGGGACACACCGAAGACTTCCACCTGCGCCTCAAGGGCAATCTGAGCGATTTTCCGCTGGATGGCACAAAAGATGCCTTGTTTGAAATCAGCGCAAAGGGTGAAGGGGCGACCGTTGCGTTTGCCCGGGATTGGCCGGTCATCGAAAATATTTCCGGTGAATTTTCCATACGCGGCAACAAACTGGAAGTGCATGCCCCCGCCGCGACCATGCTGGGCGCTCGTATCCGCAACCTGACCATCGCCCTGCCGGACATGATGAGTCCCGACATGCCGCTGGAAATCAAAGGCGAAGCGGAAGCGGGCAACGACATCTTTTTGGAATTCGTCCAGAAAAGTCCGGTACGCGGCTATATCAACGGTTTTACCGATGGCATGAGCGCCAGCGGCGAGGGACATCTTGAACTGTCCGCACACATTCCACTGCTGAATGACAAACCGGTGAAAGTATCGGGCACACTGCTCGAACAAGGCAGCGATATTGACCTGGGTGCGGGAGTACCCTTGCTGCGCAATACGCGCGGCACATTGTCGTTTACCGAATCAGGCATGAAGGCCAACGCTGTCACAGCGGATATCCTGGGGGGGCCGGCTCATCTAAACGTGACCAGTGCCGAAGGGGGTGCGGTGAACGCCAGCGTGCAGGGACGTGCCAATCTGGACGCATTGCACGAAACCGAAACCCACCCGCTGCTGAGCCATTTGCACGGCGGGGCGAGCTGGAGCGCGGGCATCCGCGTAGTCAATAAAACCGCACAGGTCGTGCTGAATTCCAGCCTGCAGGGGATAAGTTCCACCCTACCCCAACCCTTTGCCAAGCGCGCTAACGAAGCCTGGCCATTGCACGTGGAAAAGAAAAATATCGCCGCACAACAGGATTTAATCAGCGCGCAACTCGGCAAGCTGGTCAGTGTACAGTTGCAACGCAGTGAAGAAAATGGCATCAATGTAATCAAACGCGGCACGATCAACTTTGGCTCCCCCCCCAACTTGACGGATGCAACGACAAGCCAAAAAAGTCTTTCCACCCAAGTCAAGACGACCTCTTCAACAAAGCTCAAGACAGGCTTGTGGGTGTCAGGCAGGCTGCCCGTTCTATCGCTGCAAGGCTGGGGTGGCTTGTTCGCGGACTCCGCTCAAACGTCAATACCCTTTGCGGGTGGCAACCTGCAAGTTGACAGGCTGACCGGCTACGGCATGAACTTGCAAAACATACAAATCGGCCTTGCAAAACGCGGCACTGGACTAGCCGCACAACTCTCGGGCGCGCCCTTGAACGGCGAAGTGGTGTGGCAACCCCAGGGTCTGGGCGGAGCAGGAAAAATTTCCGCCCATTTGCGCAACCTGTACTGGCTGGCCGACGACCGGTCGCAACCCCTGCCCGCAATCCCCCCCCCGGATAGCGCAGCACCTGCCCCCTCCTCACCTCGTAAACTCCCCGCACTGGAGATTACCGTCGAAGATTTTCAATTCAAGAGCAAACAGATTGGCCATTTTGAATTGGTGGGCTACCCAGACGGAGAAGACTGGCGTTTGCGCCGCTTGCGCATCACCAATCCCGATGGCAGCTTGACGGGAGAGGGTATATGGCATGACAAAAAAACCGGCCAGCAGACCGATGTGAACCTGCTGCTTGAAATCAGTAATGCCGGAAAAATTCTGGCGCGCTCCGGTTACCCCGACACGGTTAAAAACGGCAGCGGAAAACTGGCGGCCAAACTGAGCTGGGACGGACAACCTGACGCATTCAGTTACGCCACGTTGAACGGCACACTCAAGCTGGATACCGGCCAAGGGCAATTCCTCAAGATGGATCCGGGCATGGGAAAACTGCTCAGCATCCTGAGTCTGCAAGCCTTGCCCAAGCGCATCACGCTGGACTTTACCGATGTCTTCAGCGAGGGCTTTGAATTTGACAACATCAACGGGAACGCCACCATCAAACGGGGCATGATGCAGACCCAGGACTTGCATATGGACGGCTCGTCGGCCAAGGTAACCATGAAGGGGCGCGTCAATCTGAACGATGAAACACAAGACCTGCGCGTGGAAATTTTGCCCACCCTGGGACAGAGCGTATCCCTGCTGAGCGCATTTGCGGCGGGACCGGTGGCAGGCATAGGCGCACTCGTCATCAACAAGGTATTGGGCAATCCGCTCGATAAGTTGATGTCATTTGAATACAATGTCAGCGGGACATGGAGCAACCCCAACGTGGTCAAGGTCGGCGAGAAACCGTTGGCAAAAATACCCGACACTGTCGGCAAGTCCAAAAAAATACAATAAACTTCAGGGAATCATCATGTTAGACGGAAATTCCACACAAGCCAGAATCGCCTCACAAGCCCATGCCTTCAAAGTGGCCGCCATACAAATGGCATCCGGCCCGAATGTCGAGGGCAACCTGAACGAAGCGCGCCGTCTGATCGCCAAGGCTGCCGAACAGGGCGCACGTCTGGTGGTGTTACCGGAATTTTTCGCCATCATGGGTCTGCATGAGCAGGACAAACTCAAGGTCAGCGAACAGGATGGGGGCGGACCGATTCAGACTTTCCTGAGAGAAACCGCGCTGCACTACAAAATCTGGCTGGTGGGTGGCTCTATCCCGCTGGCCGGCACCGTGCCGGGAAAAGTGCGCAATAGCTGTCTGGTGTTCGATGAGTACGGCGAACAGGTGGCGCGCTACGACAAGATTCACTTGTTCAACCTGTCGCTGGGCAACGAAAGTTATGATGAAGCCGCAACCATAGAATCCGGCAATCAAATAGTGGTAGTGGATAGCCCGTTCGGGCGCATCGGTCTGGCCGTGTGTTATGACCTGCGCTTTCCGGAATTATTCCGTGCCATGCAAAACGTGGACATCATTGCGCTGCCCGCCGCCTTCACCGAAACCACCGGCAAAATGCATTGGGAAGTGCTGGTACGCGCACGCGCCATCGAGAATCTGGCCTATGTGATCGCCTCGGCACAAGGCGGTTACCACGTCAACGGGCGCGAGACGCACGGCCACAGCATGATCGTTGACCCTTGGGGTCGTGTGCTGGACACCCTGACACGAGGCTCCGGCGTGGTGATTGCCACCATCAACCCCTCCTACCAGGCAAGCCTGCGCAACAGCCTGCCCGCCCTGAAACACCGCGTGTTGCATAATTGCTAATTTCCGGAAAGACCAGGGTGGACAGAAGCTCACCCACCCCTTGCCACTCACGACTAAAAATATGACTCCCATCGCCACCTCCGAAACGCTTTTTGCCACCGCACAGCAAACCCTACTCGCGCCCTCCTCTATCGGAACACGCCAGATCGAACAAATCTTCAACAGCATGATGGCGCACCGCCTTGATTACGCTGATTTATATTTTCAGTACAGCCGCAATGAGAGCTGGTCGCTGGAAGAAGGGATCGTCAAATCCGGCAGTTTCAGCATAGATCGGGGCGTGGGCGTACGTGCAGTCAGTGGCGAAAAAACCGCCTTCGCCTATTCCGATGAAATCAGCATGAATGCGCTGCAAAGTGCGGCCAGTGCGACGCGCGCCATCGCCCGTGCTGGCGGCACACAGAGCGTACCGTTACTGCATCACGGCTCACGGCGCGAAATCTATCTGCCGCACGACCCGATCGCCAGCCTCAAGGATGCAGACAAGGTCGCCCTGCTGGAACGCATCGAAGGCTATGCGCGCGCGCTCGATCCACGCGTAGTACAAGTAATGGCGGGACTCGCGGGCGAATATGAAGTGGTGCTGGTGGCGCAAAGCACCGGCCTGATGAATGCCGACATCCGTCCGATGGTGCGACTTTCGGTCACCGTCATCATCGAAGCCAACGGTCGCCGCGAACAGGGTTCATCGGGCGGCGGCGGGCGCTTCGATTACGATTATTTCGACGATGCGATGCTGCACCGCTACGCGGCTCAGGCAGTCCATCAGGCGGTGGTCAATCTGGATGCCGCACCCGCCCCTGCCGGCAACATGACGGTGGTGCTGGGCAATGGCTGGCCGGGCATCCTGCTGCACGAAGCGATCGGTCACGGTCTGGAAGGAGACTTCAACCGCAAGGGGAGCTCGGCGTTCTCGGGTCGCATCGGCGAACGCGTCGCCTCGGCAGGCGTAACGGTGGTAGATGACGGCACGCTGGCTGACCGGCGCGGCTCATTGCAGATGGACGACGAGGGCAACGCCACGCAATGCACCACCCTGATCGAAGACGGCATCCTCAAAGGCTATTTGCAGGACAGCCTGAATGCGCGCCTGATGGGCGTAGCACCCACCGGCAACGCCCGCCGCGAATCCTACGCCAGCATCCCCATCCCGCGCATGACCAATACCTACATGTTGAACGGCGACAAAGACCCGGCGGAAATCATCGCCTCGGTCAAACACGGCCTGTACGCGGTCAATTTTGCCGGTGGCCAGGTGGACATCACCAGCGGAAAATTCGTCTTCTCCACCGCAGAAGCCTATATGATCGAAGACGGTAAAATCACCCATCCAGTGAAGGGCGCGACGCTGATCGGCAATGGTCCTGACGTGCTGACGCGCATCAGTATGATAGGCAACGACATGGCGCTCGACCCCGGTGTCGGCACTTGCGGCAAGGAAGGTCAAAGCGTGCCGGTCGGTGTCGGCCAGCCGACCGTCAGGATAGACGGACTGACCGTGGGCGGCACGGCTTAACCCGGCATCGAACACCCTACCCGAAAACTTTTGAATTTACCTGTATAAATGGAGCTACCTATGATCGCACCTATCCCCCTGAGAGACGTTCCGCAATCCAACATTTTCCGCAAAGGCGATGTCTTTGTACTGTTCGGCGAGCTGTTTGGCCGGGGCTACGCCAACGGCCTGATCAACGAGGCGCGCCAGGCGGGCATGACGGTCATTGGCATCACCGTAGGACGCCGCGATGAAAACAACGCCCTGCGCGCGCTGACCGACGAAGAACTGGCAATAGCAGAAGCAAATCTGGGGGGGCATATCATCAACGTACCGCTGATGGCCGGATTCGATCTGGATGCGCCCGCAGGCGAAGCCACTCCGACCGACCTGCTGGCCGGTATGACGCTAAAAAGCTGGCAGGAAGACAAACTGGACTGGGCGCATATCGAAAAGTGCCGCGCCGTCGGCGTGAAGCGCTTCCGGGATTCCGTGGCACAAGTCATGGCCGAACTGGACAGTATGATCCCGGACGGCAGCAACGCCTTTTTCGCCCACACCATGGCGGGCGGCATCCCCAAGGTTAAAGTATTTCTGGCCATCGCCAACCGCATCTACAAAGGTCGCGGCGAACGCTTCCTGTCCTCAAAAGCCCTGCTGGACAGCGATCTGGGTCGCCTGATCCTGATGAATTTCGACGAAGTCACCGCCAACACTTTTCAGCATCTAATAGACGGCAGTGCCGCAATCCGCGCGCGGCTCACAAAAACCGGCGGCCAGGTGCGCTACAGCGCCTACGGCTATCACGGCACCGAGATTCTGATAGCGGGACGATACCAATGGCAAACCTACACCAGCTACACGCAAGGCAAGGCCAAGATGCGTCTGGAAAACATCGCCGAAGCCGCGTGGAATCAAGGCATCAAGGCCACGGTTTACAACTGTCCGGAAATCCGCACCAACTCCTCCGACATCTTTGTCGGAGTCGAACTCTCGCTGTTCCCGTTGCTCAAGGCGTTGAAAAAGGAACAGGGCGGCGCATGGGCAGAACAACAATGGCAAGCCTGTAATGCGTTATTGCAGGAAGGCAACTCGCTCGAAAACCTGTTACAAAAGATTGAAACCTACAACACCAGCGAGGTGATGGCAGGCTTTTGCAACTTCGCCGCCTGGCCAATGGCCAATTCCGCCGAACTGGCCGAGCTGATGATAGGCACGTCCGAAGAGATCACCAACATGCATACCGACAAAAAGGAGCTGGTCACAGGCCACTTGAGCGCACTGGTGCTGGAAGGCACCGGCCCCTTGATGTTCCACGAATCATCCAACCCGGCAGGCCCGGTGCTGTGGCTGAATCACGATGTCATCGCCAAACAGCTCAATCTGATACATAACCTTGAATCCCCGTCCGCCCTCAATGGAAGCTGAAAGTGTAAAAAAGGTCTATGGCGGGGGTATTGCCCGCCTGCGCCTTGACCGAAAGACGTTTACTGAGGGTGTAGTTGATCTTGATCAGCGAACTGGCTCCGGCCAATCCCTGTTCATAGCTGAGATAAGCGCGCGAGGAAAGCCGCTTGCCGAGCGCCAGCACGGTATTTTCCACGCCGCCAGAACCCTTGAGACCGATTTCTTCCAGCCCCGCCGCATGGGCGATACTCTGCTGCAAGGAGACGGATTTTCCCGCATCCAGCAACGCCCCTGCCGCGGCTTGCAGCGCGCTGAACTCCGCACCGCTGGAATCTTCCAGTCCGTGTCCCAATGCCAACCACGAAAGTTTCTCGCTATCCGGCACGGAGGGATTTGAGATGAGCGTGACGTGCGGCGACAGCACCGTACCTGTCACGGCGACCCCCGCCTCGACCGGGAGGTTCTTGCGCAAAGCCACAATATTGAGACCGGGATTGTCCACTGCCCCCTGAAAATTAACGATACCCCGCTCGATCTCCAGGCGTTGCCCATATGCGGCAAAAACGCCCGTGACCAGATGGATGCTACCTCTGGCGGTCGGTACTGCGCGATCCACTTGCTTAAGCTTGACCGCACCCGCCAGTTGCGCATCCAGCCCCTGCCCTTTTACCCGAAAATTGTCGCCCAAATCAAAATCGAGATCGGCACTAATGGAATACGGCGACGCTTTCTTCCGTGCGGCTTCGGCCTGCCCCAGCACAACCACGTCACTGCTGGCAATGGGAGCATCCCCTTCCGGCATTTCAATCACGCCCTTGTCGGCCTTGAGTTTTGCCACCAGCCTGGCATTTTTACCCACTGCTGTCGCCTCCGCCTCCCCGCTCAACACCAGATGACGGTCGGGACGCGATAACACTTCGAGTTGTTCAGCCTTGAGCGATAGCTGCATGACGGGCTGCTTGCCGCTGAATTCCAGCTTGCCAGTACCCTGCAAACTGCCCATGCCGCCGCGTATTGCCAACTCGTTGAGATGCAGTGTCTGACCTTGCAAATCCGCCCTGAAATGACCTTCTGTCAAATGCACCCCCTGCTCCGGCATCGCCACAAGCAGATGCGTACCGCTCAATTCACCGCTTAAATCGGGCTGGGCAAACGTCCCGCCAGCCCGCACATGCGCCTGCAATGCACCATCCAGCGTCAGCGCGCCGCTACCGTCCAACAGCGGCTGCACCCACGACAACACGCCGACGGCCATGTCAACACGGGCATGCAGCGGCGCTGCCCCGGCAATTCCCCAACGCCCGTTATGCCGGGAAAGCATGCTTTGTGCATCGGCCTTGATACTCCCCAGATTGCTGCCGAGTGCTTCCAGATGAGCTTGCAGGCGGTTATTCGCCGCTGCAATGTTCATGTACAACTGGCTGATACCCAAAGAAACTGGCGAATCCATGTCCACCGTCACATCGCCCTGCTCGCGGCGGATCGCCAGATGACCATTGACCTTATCCCCGACTGCAAATTGCCAGTCTCCCGCCAACGTCAGGTCGCCGCCGATGCCCGCATCCTGCGCCGCGAGACCTTGCCAATAGGCCAGCGGAAAAGACTGGAATTCTCCCCGACTGCTTATCTGACCTGCGCTATAGTCCAGTTCGTGCAGCGCGAATCTCGCGCCCGCAAAAGTGAGCCTCGCCTCGCCCATCACGACGCGCTGGCGACCCAGTTGCAACTTTACGGGGGATTCCAGTAGCAGCGCGTGACGACCCTGGTTGATCAGTTTCGTTATCTGCCCCGACCATGACTGCCCCGGCCAGCCGCTCCCCTCCCGCCAGCCCCCGACAAACACGCCCTCCGCATCAAGAATGGGACTTTTCGCCCGTATTTTCAAAGTGTGGTAAGCACGCGTGCCGCGCACCTCCAGACTGGCCCGATCCAACCGTAGCTCCGCCATCTCCCCCCCCTGTAACGAGGCAGCCAGCGCCAGCGCGCCATTCACGCCCTGCGCCAGATGCCCTTCGAGTTGCAAACTGGAGACGCGATAATCCTTGCCCCATGCCACTCCGTCGAGTTGCGCGTCAAAGCTGCCTGCAGGCGCAGCCAAGCGCCCTTCCAATACGCCTTGGGCATGTAGTTTCCCGCCCAGTTCGGCAGCGAACAGATTCAGCTGATCGGCCTCGATATTGAAAGCAAGCCTGTCACCCGAATTGCCCAACGCGCCTTTGACCTCCAGATGGTTGCCTGCCAACCGCAGCTGGACATCGCTGTCCCATACACGCTGTCGGGCAACGCTCAGCTTGCCCCGACCGGACAGCGGCTGATGCCGATACTGGCTGTCCCGGATGACAAACCCCAGTGTAGCTTGCGGTTCAGCCGCCCAACGCCCGTTGGCAGAAATCGTCGCATTGACCGATGCCGCCGAAAAATCCCCGAAATCGGCCGGGTTGAACCTGTGCAGCTCGCCGGTCAACTGAAAAGCAGTTTGCCCTTGCAGCGACAGCGTGCCACGAGCGGTCAGTGTGCTGTTTGCCGAGCCAATACGGAGCTGACGCAATTCGACGGTATCGCCCTGATGTCGCGCATCCAGATGCAAAAGAAAACGCTGGTAGCGCAAATCGCCGGTGAGTTGTTGGCGATCGGATTGCGCCTCCAGATGAATGTCACCCGCCAACCGCATGGCGCGTATTTTGCTGTGCATGCCCTGCGGATTGAAATTGCTGCCAACCAGATCGAGTTGCAGATGCCGATCCCTGAACTGCCCCTTACCTGCGAAACTCCCCGCTTCTGCCATGTCCAGACGCAGATCGTGCAGTTCGATGCGATCCAGCGTGCCGTCAAACTGTGTGACGAACTCGCGTAGCGGCAGGCGCGCCTTATCCCAACTACCGGACAAGGTATTTTTCAGCGTAATGCTACCCTGCCAGCCTCCCGCCCCCTGCGGCTTCAGAGTGAGTACCGCGCTCAGATCGGCTACGGGTAAATCGGGGCGCAGCAAGGCAGGATTCATGCCAGCCGCTTCAATGCGCGCCTCGACCAGCGGGACAAGCGCCAGCGGCAGGAGTTTGGCGTGCATGTCGGCCTTGCCGCCCAACGCTGTTGCCTTGACATCCAGCATGAGTTGCGCAAGCGTACCGCCCAGCTCCGCTTCGGCGCGAGTGGTTTTCTGCGCTACCTCCGACTGCAAGACGACATGCGCCTGCACGGCGAAAGGCCGCGTGTCGGCAAGCGTTAGCTCGCCCTGAACGCTGCCCCGTGCAGACGCAATTTTGTTGAGGTGTATCCGGTAGCGCGCCACCTCCTTGTCCAGCCCAAACTCGATACCACTCAGCACTTGCCTGGTGTTGCCGCTGTCGAACACCAGCCGCGCAACGGCGATGGACGGTGCTGAAAAAGTCACCGGCAGACGCAAGCTCACCGGCAACGGAGTATCTTCCACGCCAGGCTTGAGTCGGGTGATGCGCAGTTCCTGCACCGCCAGCTTGTTGATCTTCACCGGCTGCACCAGCAATGACAGCGGCGACCAGTCCAGTTCCAGCTGTTTCGCCTCATAACGATAATCGCCATCCCGATAGCCGAGCGACGCTACCCGCAAATGACCATACAACGAACCGCTCACATCGCCCAGGATGAGCTTGCCGCCACTCCAGCGTTCAGCCTGTCCGGCACTCCAGCGCAATGCGGATTCCGTACCCAGCAGCACCCCCAGCAAAACGGCTAACCCCAGCAGCCCCAGCAAAGTGCGTTGCAGATAGAGCAACGATTTTTTAGCGAATAGCGCTGACATCAGAAGCTCGCACCCAGGGAAAAATGCAAATGCAACGTTTGTGTTTGCTGGCCGTAAGCCAAATCCAGACTCAGCGGACCGAGGGGGCTTTTCCACCGCCCGCCCACGCCGTAGCCCAGCACGGGTCGCAGCGTACCCAGCGTATCTGCCGCATTACCGCCATCCAGAAACACCGCCCCTCCCCACTCCGGCAAGAGCCAATGGACATACTCGGCACTGGCAAGAGCCAGATAGCGACCACCCACGATGCCGCCCGCCTGCGACACGCCCAAGCTCTGATAAGCATAACCGCGCACCGTCTGGTCGCCGCCGGTGCGGAACAGATAATTGGCGGCGATGCCGTCACGGCTACGTGCCGCCACCATGCCCAGCTCGCCGCGCAAAATCAGTTGATCGCGTTTGCCGAGCGAATGAAAATACGCGCCGCGCCCGTAGCCGCGCAAGAAATCCTGATCCGACAACAAGGCGCGGGAAGCGACATCGGCCTGAAAATTCAGCAAAAATCCCCGGGCAGGGTTCAATAGGTTGTCCACATCGCGCAGCGTCCAGGAGAAAAATGGACTGAACGTATTGCTCAACGTGCCGCCCGTCCCATTGACGTTCTGTCTCGCAAACGAATAATTCAGACCATAGACGCGTTCGGTTCTCCCGCTGGTTTTTGCGCGTTTCGCACCAAACACCAGTGTTTGCGTCACCTCACCTGCAATACTGGTGCGCTCGAACCGAGCGGTAAGGCCGTCGCGATAACCGCGATCATCCAGCGGAAATTGTAAATCGCTGCCCAAAGACTGCTTTTTCATGTCCAGTTTGAGTGCACTGCCAAAGCGCAAGGCGCTATCCCAAAAACCTATATCACGATAATCCAGCGATGCCCTGACACCCGTATCCGTACTCGCGCCGATACCCACCCCTAATTTCCTCGACTGAACCTCGACCACCTCGACCCGAACCGGCAGGTATGACACCTGTTTCGCAGACGTGTCCACGCTCACTACCACGTTGGAGAAATAGGGAATATTTTGCAAAACACCTTGAAATTTCAATAACTTGTCCTGTGAATAAGGTTCGCCAGGACGAATCGGATTGAGGCGCGCAATCAGGCTGGCGGGATAACGGCTCAATCCGTGAATATCCAGTTCGCCCAAAGTCACAAGCGGACCGCCATCCAAAATGACTTGCAGCACAACGCGATTGCTTTGCGGGTCAACCATCGCATGGCTTTCTGCGATGTAAGCCTTCGGATAACCTTCAACCAACAAAGCCTTCAGCGCATCGCGCTTGGCCGCCTCCCAGTCCGCGTGGCGGAACACCGCTCCAACAGGCAAGCCCCAGTCCGAGCGCAATGTCGCCAGGCGACTACGGCGTTCCGCGCCATCGTCCCCGCCCGTCCCCTCCGACAACTGCACGTCCACCGCCGCCACACGTACCGGCTCACCCAACTCGACATCCAGCTTGACCAGCCGTTTATTGCGTTTCCCGAAAATCGTCGCGCGAATAACAGGCGCATAAAATCCCTCGGTAGCCAGAAACTCACGAATCTGCGCAGGAGCCAGCTTCACCAGACGCTGGAGTTGACCTTCATCCATGCGTTCCCTGCCGCGCCAACGGTACAGATCGAGATAATCTTCCATCATCTGACGCTGTGCGGCAGGTATCTCAAGTTCCATGTCGTAGCTGAATATCTGGGGTGCATCCGCCGCATATAAGGCAGAAGTCACGGCCAGCAACACCATGCCACAAACAAATGAAAGAATCTTGATTACCACTGATTTCATGAAGTTTTTCCGTCAACCAAAGCCCAAAAAACCGGAATCAACCGCAGAACTACGCCGGACAAGAGAGAATAGCCCACCTATTATTGGCAGGATTTTACAGGCTTAACCGGGTGCTATGGTCAAAAACATCCTGCCAATAAAAA
>JAVHSF010000260.1:0-3600 GCA_036172035.1 Gallionella sp.
TCCCTCTATTTTTGCTGACAACGCATCTTGTGAAAGAAGTCCGACAGGCTCCTAGCGGACAGACTCCTGGCGGGTTTTCACGGAATAGTCGCCAGCAAGCCCAGATAGAATGCCAGTTCGGTGAGCTGTTGCACTGCGCCCAGGCAGTCGCCGGTGTAGCCGCCCAGCCTTTTTTGTAGCCGCCGGGCGAGGTGGGCGCGCATCAGCGCGGCGGTGATTACGGCACTCAAGAGGGCTGTGAGGTGCGCACCTGCGGCGAACAAAATGCCAAGTGTTATCAATCCGGTGAGCAAAGCGACGGCGAAGCTGGCCGGGCTGATCTGTTGTGCGGCGGGTTTTGCGCGCGCGCTGTCGTCGTCACGGATGTAACGTTGGGTCAGCATCAGGCTGGCCGCCAGCAGGCGGCTGAAACTGTGTCCGGCAATCAGGGTGGCGGCGGCGAACCATAATGAATGCGCGCGGAAAAGCGCCAGCAGTGCCTGATATTTCAGCAGCAACACCATCACCAGCACGATTGCGCCGTAAGCGCCGACCCGTGAATCCTTCATGATTATTAACGCTTTTTCGCGCGTGTACGCACCGCCCAGACCATCGGTAAAGTCCGCAAGGCCGTCTTCGTGAAATGCGCCGGTGACGAGGATGCTGGCAACCATGCTCAAGCCTACCGCCAGCGACAGAGGCAAGACCTGTGCTGCCAGCCACAATACGGCGGCGGAAAGTGCGCCAACGATCACGCCGACCAGTGGGAAATAGCGCGCCGCCTGGTTGAGTTGTTGGGGGGTATGACCGACCCACGCGGGTACGGGGAGGCGCGTGAAAAATTGCAGGGCAGTGAGGAACAGGCGCAGTTCTTGCAGCATGGCGGACGGAGTGGATGAAAGCATGGTCAGACTAACAGTGGCTATAGAGCCTGTCCAGTATGAAGGTGCGCCAGGCGGGGCGCTTTTCTGATAACGGGCAAGGGGAGCAAGCGGCATTGATGATAAAATCCACCCCATCTGTACTGAATACAGTTACAGGCTGCCCGTTTCCCCCATCCCAGGCTTCTCCCAGATGCGAGGGAAGGGGCAAACGAATCGCTATGCGAGTTTTTCCTTTAACGTGCGCGCCATGAATTTATCCAGCACCCAGCTCTATTTACGCCTGCTCAATTACGTCAAACCTTATTGGCGCATCTTTGCGATTTCATTGTTGGGCATGATCGTGGTGGCTTCCACCGAGCCGCTGGTTCCCGCCCTGATGAAGCCGATGCTGGATGGCACGTTCGTCCACAAGGATCAGGCGATGATGCGTCTCGTGCCGCTGATCATCGTGCTGATTTTTCTGGTGCGCGGTATCGCCACCTTCGTCGGGACGCTGGCGATCAGCTGGGTCGGCAACAAGCTGGTGATGGACTTGCGCTGTGAAATGTTTCGCAAGCTGTTGTGCCTGCCGACAGGCTTCTACGACGAACACGCCACCGGTTCCCTGCTTTCCAAGCTAACTTACGATGTCACACAGGTGACCAATGCCGCGACGGTGGTGGTGACGATTTCGGTGCGAGACTCCATCGTTATGGTCGGTTTGCTGGGCTGGCTGTTTTATCTCAACTGGAAGCTGACCCTGCTGACCTTGTTGATGGCACCGGTCATCGCCCTGATTATCAGCACCATCAGCAAACGGATGCGCCTTTCCAGCCGCGATTCCCAGCAGGCGATGGGTGACATGACGCAAGTGATCGAAGAAAGCGTCTCCGCGCACAAGGTAGTCAAGCTGTTTGGCGGCCAGCAATATGAACGCGACCGTTTTCACGAACAGGCCAATTGGGTGCGCCGCCACGCCATGAAACAGGCTTCTGCTTCTGCCGCCAACGTGCCTATCGTGCAGATGGTCGCGGCCATCGCGCTGGCGGTGGTGGTCTATCTGGCGACGCTGCAATCCCGAGCCGACGAAGTCACGGTGGGCGGCTTTGTCTCGTTTATCATGGCGATGCTGATGTTGACCGCGCCGTTGAAGCGCCTGACCGGGGTGAGTGAATATCTGCAACGGGGACTTGCTGCGGCTGAAAGCGTGTTTGCCTTGCTCGATACCCTGGGCGAAAAGGACGAGGGCAGCGTGGCGGTAGGGCGGGTGCGCGGCGAACTGGTGTTCGACAACGTGCAGTTTGCTTACGCTCCGGACGCGCGCCCGGTGCTCAAGCATATCCGGCTGGCGATCCGTGCGGGCGAAAACGTCGCCTTTGTCGGCGCGTCCGGCAGCGGCAAAAGCACACTGGCCAATCTGGTGCCGCGTTTCTATACCGCTACGGAGGGCGAGATTCGTCTGGATGGATACGATCTCAGGAAACTGACCTTGGCCAGCCTGCGCGCCAATATCGCTTTGGTCAGTCAGGAAGTGGTGCTGTTTAACGACACGCTCACGGCGAATATCGCTTACGGACAGATGCGCGAGGTCAGCGAGTCGGAAATTATCGCTGCCGCGACCGCCGCGCACGCGATGGAATTCATCCGTGATTGGCCGGAAGGCTTGAACACCATGGTCGGCGAGCGCGGTGTGAAACTGTCAGGTGGTCAGCGCCAGCGTATCGCCATCGCCCGCGCCATCCTCAAGGATGCGCCGGTGCTGATTCTGGATGAGGCGACTTCCGCGCTGGATTCCGAATCTGAACGCCACGTGCAGGCCGCGCTGGAAACCCTGATGCAAGGCCGCACCACGCTGGTCATCGCACACCGCCTGTCCACCATCGAAAAAGCCGACCGCATCGTCGTGTTGCAGAAGGGCGAAATCGTCGAAATCGGCACGCACGCCGAATTGCTGGCAAAAAATGGCGTGTACGCGCAGTTGCACAGCATCCAGTTTGCGGTCACAGATGCCCAATAAAAAAATCCCACAAACCGCGCAAGGTTGACGTGGCGGGGCGAATGCCCTAAATTGCGTGACCCGAATCAATCAACACTCAGGAGATTATCATGGCAGTTCTCGTCGGACAGGCAGCACCGGATTTCACCGCCGCAGCAGTGATGGGCAATAACGAAATCAACGATTCCTTTAATTTGAAAAGCTACATCGCCGGCAAGGCTGCGGTGGTTTTCTTCTACCCCCTTGATTTTACATTTGTTTGTCCATCCGAACTGATCGCTTTCGATCACCGTCTGGCCGAATTCAGGAGCCGTGGCGTGGAAGTGATCGGCGTTTCCATTGATTCACAATTCACCCACCTGGCCTGGAAAAATACCCCCGTCAACAAGGGCGGTATCGGCCAGGTCGGTTATCCGCTGGTCGCCGATACCAAGCATGAAATTTGCAAGGCTTACGACGTGGAACTCGCAGGTGCTGGCGTGGCGCTGCGCGGTTCGTTCCTGATTGACAAGAACGGCGTGGTGATGCACCAGGTGGTGAACATGTTGCCGCTGGGTCGCGACATTGACGAAATGCTGCGCATGGTAGATGCGCTGCAATTCTTTGAAGCACACGGCGAAGTATGTCCGGCTGGCTGGAGCAAAGGCAAGGCAGGCATGAACGCCTCGACCGCAGGTGTGGCGCAATACCTGGCTGATCACGCAGCGGAACTGTAAGCCGTTTTTCTCCGCCTTTGGCGGGGATGGACAGAAAAAGGCCATC
>JAVHSF010000261.1:0-3600 GCA_036172035.1 Gallionella sp.
TTAGAGATGCCCTCTGGTTTTGTTACGCTCTTTTCTGAATTTGCGGGAAATAGGTCGTTCAGAATGCGTGTGTTCATGTTTCGTCTTCGGTGAAATCAAGGCCTTGTGCAATAAATGCCGCGCCAGCAGTAAGGGGGGCATACGCAGCCAGTTAGCGCGTACATACAATAGGGCGCGCGCCGTCCCGCTCAGCAGATCGGAGCAGCTTGCATGGTTTGGCAATAGCGCCCGGATAAACAGGCTGTCCATGAGTGCCAGCATGGGGCGGTTCGGGCGATCAAGCTGGTGGGTTGTCGCGGGTGGAACTGGGGTCTGTAGCAGCAGCATGGCATAGCGTAGCGCGTAAAAAAGCGGACGTGTTAATTCGAGTTTCTGTGCGCGTTGGATGAGGTCAGACCAAAATGCCGGGAGATCGCTAAAATGTTCCAGCAAGCTGTCTATATCGAGCAAATCGCGCAGACCCTGCTCAAGCTCGCCGTCATGAAACAAATGGGTGGCGCTGTGTAGAACCATGTCAACAGGAGCCAAGGTACTTAACTGGCTCGATACGTCGAGCTTGACTGCGGCCGCCCGCAACTGCGCAGGATCGGGATGGATGGCCGTTGTTTTCGGCAAAATCGCATGGTGTACGTCAAGTACGGTCATGCGCTTGATGTGTTGCATGGGCGGTAATTCATGCATCCAGGTGCGGTAGTAGTGCTGGTCATATGCATCATGGTGAGTGGTTGCCCAGCCATGCAGCATTAAAGCGGCTTCCACTTCATTCAAGCGGTCTTTAGGCACCATGATGTCTATGTCGGAAAAAATCCGCCCCCGTGCCGTCGGCAGTTTGGCCATGACATAGGCAGCCCCCTTGAGCAGGATGATCGGTATGCCGGTTTGTGACAAGGCTTGGCTGATCAGCGCCACTTCCCACTGAACCGCCAGGGTGTGTCTTTCGGCTACGGTATTTGCCCACGCCAGATGCCTGCGTGGTTGTTCCGGCACTTGTTCAAGCAGGTCACACTCGTCCAGCAAGGTGTACAGTCGTGCCAGTAATCCGCCCCGTCGCGCCTGGCGCAGCAACCTATCCCACTCCGCGAGATTTAGTTTGGATAATTGCGCCGGATTCTGGAAAGCAATTAAAATCAAATGGTTATAATTCATATCCGCAGGCGTGTGGCTGCATTTTATCGGCTGGCAGCGGTAATGCGGCAAATGCGGTCATTGCCTCGTCCAAGTTGCTATAGGTGAAATCGTAGCATAGGCAGTTACCAATCAACGCGGATAAAGTCTCAAATCCCCGGACTCCAAGCAGGCTGTAATTAAAGGCGTTATCCGCCATTCTCATAAAAGCCCGGGATTGCGGTAGCGGATCCAGGCAGGTGATTGAGTGGGTCTGGTATTTCGGGAAAATCACCCAGGCGGCTGATGCTGTTTTTGTCGCAAGGTTAACGCTGGCGGCAGGTGCCTTCATATGGGCGATCGTACCTTTTAGTGTGTCTTGTACCGGGCGACTGAAGACTGCGGCTGGCGCATAGTGCTGGATCACCGCTATGGATTGATTTTTCAGGCTGACGGGACGGGGAAGGGGAATCATTTTGCCGTCGCTGACGCGTACCAGTGCCAGCTCGTCCGAGAGCAACCGCCAGCCGTGATTTATCAGGGCGGCGCACAGTGTACTTTTCCCGGAGCCTGGGGGGGCGGGCAGAATGATCGCATGGCCAGCTTTTTCGACGACTGCGGCGTGGATAATCAGATAGTCGTTGGCGTGGCTGGATACGCACCAGTTGAGTCCCCATTCCAACATTGGCAATGCCTGAGCCAGTGGCAGCGGTTTGAAGATGGGGATGTCATCAACCAAAAATACTACCTGGGGTTTGAACCAGCGCCGCAGATTGTTGGGCGAGGTCAGGCGAACGTGGAAATCCGCAAACAAACTTTGATCCGCGCCATTTTTTTTTGCCAGAGGATAGTCGGCATAAAGCTGGCTGATGCCTTTGGCTACGCTGGGGAAAGCTGTTTTGATGCAAGTAACGAACGGGCCGGTTTGCAGAAACAAGCCCGATCCTTTGAGCTGGCATTCGAGTTCTGCGGGGGTGAGGGTCGAAACATTCAAGATTATCTGCGCTCTATGAGTGCAAGTTTGTTGAGGTCAGCAAGAATCTTGTTCATTTCCAGCATGAATTCCGAGCTGGTTCTGACTCCCATCATAGATGCGAGAGATTTGCTCAATGAAAGCGTATCTGTTGTGGTTTGTTGCAATGCAAGCAGCAAATGAACTGCCGCCTTGCCCAGCAGATGCGTGTCGCCAGACAGGGGGTGGTAAACAATGTATTCGTCTCCCCAGGAATGCCAGTGCAGCGAATCAGCGATACGCCATATGCTGTTCGCATCCAGCAGCGGGGTAAATGAGGCAGAAAACCCCCAGCTCTGCGAGGACTGCTGGGCGGGTGTCATGATAGGGTGGACTGGAAGTAAGCAACGATATCAGGGGCATACCATTTCACACCTGCGGTCGGTTCAAAAAAACCTTTATGATTCCACTCGTTGAAAATGTTTACGATCTCGGTATCGTCGAGAATGGGGGTGACACCCATTCTCGCGTTGAGTATGGCGGCGACGAAGTGAGCGCCCAACTGGTACGGATCCTGGTTTCCGTTCAGCCATAACACTTGCATCATGGAATATTGCGAGTAGATGGAACCGTTGCCATAGCAATCAAATACGTTGCGGAAGCGTGTCCCCTCCTCCCAGTCCGACGCTTTGGTGCAGGAATTCCAGGCTGAGGGGTGCGAGGGTGAATTCGTACCGGAAGAATCCGAAGAACTCGAAGAGGAGTCCTTGCTCGAAGAACTCGAAGAGGAGTCCTTGCTCGAAGAACTCGAAGAGGAGTCCTGGCCACAAGAGGATTGGCTGTTGTTCCCGCATTTGCCTGGTTCGTAGGGCATCGGCCACTGATCGGGGCGAGTACACCAGTACCCCGGGGAACGGCCACTGCAAGTGGTGGGCGTACCATGCACACTGGTATTGCCTGAAAGAAAGCCAGAAGGGGATTTGCAGACCAGATCACCGCCCACTGCCGAGCGGCTGGCGAGGGTGAGCAGAACTCCAGAAACGGCCAGGCTGGATTTGGTGAAATTCCTGCGCGAAACACGAAAGGCTTTTTCTGATTCAACAGCGACTTGAGGTAATCCTGCTTTTCTCATATCAACATCACGTTGTTCGTTTGTTTTCATCGTGTTCTCGTTTCGATGCCTATGTCAGAGGGGATGCAAACTGGCGCGGCGGCAATATTTGAACCATTATTGACTCGGATAACCCGCTTACTAGGGATATGCCGATTTATTCGTCATACCGGCGCAGGCCGGTATCCAGTGCCTTTATCTGACTGGATTCCCGCCCCACGCCTTCGCGGGGGCAGGCTCTGCGCGGGAACGACAAAATCGAATAAATCAGCGCTTCCCTGGCTATTATCGGCGTGTTTTGCATATCCTTTAGTGTTTTTTGTAGATTGATGGCTGTTCGGTTGGACGCGCGATTTTAACATCTATTCATCAATAAACCAGAATCGTTCTTCATGCCGCTCACAACCGAATTTTGGCGGCGGAAGCGACGCGA
>JAVHSF010000262.1:0-3593 GCA_036172035.1 Gallionella sp.
TGTCTTTGATACGCACATGCCAACGCCCATCGGGATGCTGTTTCATGCCTGTGATGGTGTGGCTCAATTTAAGGTCAAAGGTGGAATGTTTGGTCATGGCTTTGACTAACTTGCGCGTCAAAAAACCGAAGTCCACATCTGTGCCATGCTTCACCTGTGTCGCCGCGACGGCTTGTTTTGGATCGCGATGTTGCATCACCAGTGGCATCCATTTGCGCAACACCTCAGGATCTTCGCTGTACTCCATCTCTTCAAAAAGATGGTGGGTATGCAGAGCTGCATAACGTTTACGCAAAAACTCCACATTTGTTTCACCCCACACGAAACTTTGGTGAAACACGGGATTGATAAATTTGCTCGGGGTGGGCAACACTCCCTGCTCAACTAAATGAGACCAAAATTGCAGAGAGACTTCATAGGCTGAGTTGATCTCCAGCGCACGTTTGATGGCAATGCTGCCATCCGCTTGTACGGGGGTGTAATTCAATTCGCAATAACCCGCGTGGCCTGTGCCAGCGTTGTTTAAGCTATGCGAGCTTTCGTGCGCGACTTTACTGAGCCGCTCGACCATCATAATTTTCAGCGACGGATCTAACTGCGCCAATAACTTGCCCAGCGTGGCACTCATCACTCCCGCGCCAACTAATAAAACATCTACTTTTTTGTTCGACATTACAACGAATTCCTTCAGGTTTACTAGCGCGCATTGTAACGGTAATGCTGCTTTTTCTCAGACTGAAACACACGTTCAGTCATGTAATAATGCCGTATGGTTTCTATTCAGCACACTACTTTCATTTCACCGTCCACCGATCTCACCGCGCAATCTTGGCTGGAGATGTTGGCGCACACTTTTTCGCCCGCGCAACTTGCGGTATTGCAGCGCGCGTGCGCACTTGCTGAGCCACACTATGCAGGCAAGTTTGAGCTGACAGGCACACCGCTGATGCAACATGCGTTGGGGACAGCTTCTATTCTGGTGGCGATGCACATGGATCACGAGACTCTCGCCGCCAGTATTTTGTACGCCATCCCCGTTTATCTACCTGACTGGCAAGAAGTATTGTCGGCACAATTTGGCGCAAGCATCGCAATGTTGGTTGAGGGCATTTCGCGCATGGAGCAAATTCAGCGGCTCAGTGAGTTGTCTGTCCGCGCCACCCAAGACGCGGCGGCACATGCGCAGCAAATCGAAGCCTTGCGCAAGATGTTGTTAGCGATGGTGCAGGACATTCGCGTGGTGTTGATTAAACTCGCCGAACGCACCCAAGCCTTGCGTAGTCTGGCCTCGTCTAGTGCAGAGCTGCAACAGCGAGTAGCGCAAACCACACGCAACATTTTTGCGCCGTTAGCCAATCGTCTCGGCGTGTGGCAGATGAAATGGGAGCTGGAAGATTTGTCGGTGCGCTACCTAGAGCCGAGCTTATACAAAAAAATTGCCAAACTCTTGGATGAACGGCGCGTAGACCGTGAACAATACATCGCTGATTTCATTGCTAGGCTACACCTCGCTTTGCAGCACGCAGGCATCGCCGCCGAGGTGACGGGTCGCCCTAAGCACATCTACAGCATCATCAACAAAATGCAACGTAAACAGCTCGATTTCAACGAGCTGTACGATGTGCGCGCAGTGCGTATTTTGGTTAAAGATGTGCAGGCCTGTTACACCGCGTTGAGCATCGTGCATGAGTTATGGCCTGCTATTCAAAGCGAATTTGACGACTACATTGCACGCCCTAAAAGTAACGATTATCAATCACTGCATACCGCCGTCATCGGCCCACGCGGTCTAGCGGTTGAGGTGCAAATACGTACCCATGAAATGCACCAGCATTCTGAGTTAGGGGTGGCCGCGCATTGGCGTTACAAGGAAGGGAAACAATCCGAGGCGGGTTTTGATGAAAAAATCGCTTGGCTACGGCAAATTTTGGAATGGCAAGAAGACATCGCGGAACGCGTTAACAGCTTGGCGAAATTCAACCACGAGTTGTTCCACGACCGAGTTTATGTGCTGACTCCCCAAGGCAAAATCATCGACTTACCCAAGGGGGCGACCCCCGTTGATTTTGCCTACAGTTTGCACACCGATTTAGGGCATCGTACCCGTGGAGCCAAAGTAGATGGCAGCATTGTCTCGCTCAACTACAAGCTGCAAAATGGTCAACGCGTTGAGATTCTCACCACCAAAATAGGTGCACCGAGCCGCGATTGGATCAATCCCAATTTGGGCTTTTTACAAAGCAGCCGTGCCCGCGCCAAAGTACGCAATTGGTTTAACAACCTCAGTCTTGACGACAGCATCGCGCAGGGACGGGCGCAATTGGATAAGGAATTACAACGGCTCGGCGTGAGCGCAGTCAACCAAGAAAAACTTGCGCAGCGCTTGCACTTCAACAAACTTGATGAGTTGCTCGCCGCCCTCGGCAGAGGCTTGATTACGCCGCGCCGCGTGGCACTCGCTATTCAACAAGAATTACCGCAGAAAATTATCGAAGCAGCCAAACCGAAAATCAGTAAAGCTCCTGACGAAAAACTCGCTGCTAACGGGATCGTCGTGGGCGGCATAGGCAATTTAACCACCCAACTTGCCAAATGTTGTAACCCCGTTGCCCCGCAAGCCATTGTTGGCTACATCACCCGTGATCGCGGCATCACCATCCACCGCGACGACTGCCCGTTTATGTTGCGTATGTTGGAAGCACGTCAAGAACGTAAGCTCAGCGCGCAATGGAGCACGCAATTGTTAAGTAAAACCAAGCCATCTATTTAGTGGCACAAACCATCTGAACCAACCGTCCCATTAAAAGCGCAGTAGTAGCAAGTCCTTTGCCAAGGGTCATACTTTTCGTTTTTCTGACAACTGTGGCATTCATTTCCCACGCGTAAACATACCCCATCCCAACGGCACTTAAGTTTCCCCGGCTCTCGTACACATCTTTCCGTGGAATCAACTTCAATGCTATCTGGCATAGAGCGAGTTGGGGTGTACGCCTCCGCTTGCACAAGCTGGGATAGAAAGATCAGAATGAATACAGCAAATAACTTTTGCAAATCGTCAACTCCCTACCAATAGAAAAAACACAAGGATCACCGTAAAGTCAATGAATTATACTCGCAGTGCCGCCAGCATCTTCTCCAGCCGTTTGACAGAAACAATCACGGGTGTTTTCAATTCCTGTGCGAACAGGGACACGCGTAGTTCTTGTAGCAGCCAAGCAAACTCATCTAAGCGGGCATCGTCGTCATAGGCGGCATAGGCAATTTAACCACCCAACTTGCCAAATGTTGTAACCCCGTTGCCCCGCAAGCCATTGTTGGCTACATCACCCGTGATCGCGGCATCACCATCCACCGCGACGACTGCCCGTTTATGTTGCGTATGTTGGAAACACGTCAAGAACGTAAGCTCAGCGCACAATGGAGCGCGCAACTGTTAAGCAAAGCCAAACCGAAATAGCGGTTTTAAGGATAAGCGCAGTTGTGACAATCCCCTTACCAACTCGCGGCTCAACTCAGAAAAACGCTGATTTATTTGTCCTCTCCCTAAGCATTTATTTTTGATTTTATAGACACTCACCCGTTGTCGTTCTATG
>JAVHSF010000263.1:0-3579 GCA_036172035.1 Gallionella sp.
CTATTGTGAGGCGTTTGTCATTGCGCAGACAGCCGATGTCTCGGTTACTGGCTCAACAGAAAGGCAGAATAGGTGATGTCAATATCCAACTACCTCAACACCGCCCCCACCCTCGGTGAACGCGTTTATCTGCATCCTTCCTGTCAGGTGATCGGCGATGTGAAGCTGGGCGACGACAGTTCCGTGTGGTGCAACACCGTGTTGCGCGGGGATGTGAACCGCATCGAGGTCGGGCGCGGCTCGAATGTGCAAGACCTGACGATGGGCCATGTGTCGCACAAGACGGCGGACAAGCCCGAGGGTTCGCCGCTCATCATCGGCGATTATGTGACGGTGGGGCATTCGGTGGTATTGCACGGCTGCCGCATCGGCAATGAATGTCTGATCGGCATGGGCTCCATCATTCTCGACGATGTGGTGATTCCCGATCATGTGATGGTGGGCGCGGGCAGTCTGGTGTCGCAGGGTAAGACGCTGGAAAGCGGTATGCTGTATCTTGGCCGGCCGGCCAAGGCGGTGCGTGCGCTGACGGATGAAGAAATCAAATACCTGCGCTATTCCGCCGAGCATTACATCCGCGTCAAAAATAATTATTTGAAAACCTAATCAATCGAAAGTGTTTGAAATGACAGTCAATAACCAGGAAGAAATCAACCGCGCCAAACTGAATCTGGAGACGGCGCAAATGGCGTGGCGCGAGATGCAGCGTTATTTCGCCAGCGGTGCGGCACTGTACGTCTCGCCTGAACTGGATTTGGTCGAGGCGGCCTACCAGATGTCGGTGGATAATGCGGGGCAGATTCGGCAATGGATGGCGGCAGGTCAGTTCGGCAAAGTCACCGACGAACAGGCGCACGTTTGGTGGGACGCGGATGTGCAGCTGTGGGCGGTGGTAGTCAGCCCGTGGGTGTTGGTGCAAGCGGTGGTGTCGGAAACGTAACAAGGGGTGAGTGTCATGGTGGTACACGGATGGTTTTACTGGGCAATCCTCTCGGCGGTGTTTGCGGCCTTGACGGCGATTTTCGCCAAAATCGGCCTGGCGGGAGTCAATTCTGATTTTGCCACGCTGATACGCACCTTCGTCATTCTGCTGGTGTTGTCAGGTTTTGTGTATTTCACGGGGAAGTGGAGCGACCCTTTGGCATTGGGGCAAAAGAACTGGTTGTTCCTGACTTTATCGGGATTGGCGACTGGCGCGTCGTGGGTCTGCTATTTTCGAGCCTTGCAGATCGGCGCAGCCTCGAAAGTATCGCCAGTGGACAAGTTCAGCGTCGTGCTGGTCGCGCTGTTCGCCGTTATGTTCCTGAACGAACGCCCCAGTTTACGGGAATGGCTGGGGATCGGACTGGTCACTGCGGGTGTGGTGGTGTTGAGTGTCAGGCGATAGCACTAAATCTGCTAATTGCCGTCAATTTTATGCATTGCTGCGTCTATCGTCTCGCATAGTGTCTTTAGTATCTTGATGCGGGCGAAATTTTTGTCGTTGGCTTCCACCAGTGTCCACGGTGCGATTTCGGTGCTGGTTCTATCCACCATGTCGGAGACGGCCTGTTCGTATTCGTCCCATTTCTCGCGGTTACGCCAGTCATCTGGCGTTATCTTGTAGTTTTTGAAGGGAACTGCTTCGCGTTGTTTGAAGCGTTGTAGCTGTTCTTCCTTGCTGATGGATAGCCAGAATTTGACGACGATGATGTTGTGGCGCACTAGTTGTGCCTCAAAATCGTTGATTTCACTGTAAGCGCGCATCCAGTCGGCTTCGGAACAGAATTTTTCGATCCGTTCTACCAGCACGCGACCATACCACGAACGGTCGAAAATCGTGATGCGTCCGCGCTGGGGGATATGTCGCCAAAATCGCCAGAGATAGGGTTGTGCGCGTTCTTCCTCGGTGGGGGCGGCGACCGGGATGATGCTGAAGTAACGTGCATCCAATGCGCCAGTGACGCGGCGGATCGCACCCCCTTTTCCGGCGGCATCATGACCCTCGAATACCACGATGACAGCGCATTTTTTGAACGGCTTGCTCCGGGTTAGCAGCGCCAGCTTGCCCTGGTATTTTTCCAGTTCTCTTTCAAATTCGTTTTTGCCTGTTTTATGGGTGAGATCGAGCGTTTTGATGATATTAAGATGATCAATCGAAGGAAGTAACGGCGGTGCAAGCGTTGTGTCGGCGGGAATTTTATCTGCTTCGTCCAGGCGTTTGCGCAAGGCGGCCAGCAGCATTTTGCCGATCGTCAGGCTGCGGTAGTGCGCGTCGAAACCTTCAACGATAATCCAGGGCGATTGGGCGGTGCTGGTATGGCGGATGACACTTTCGTGGATGGCGCTGAATTTGTCGTAGAGTTTGTAATGATTCCAGTCGCGTTTGGTGACGCGCCAGCGGGTTTTAGGGTCGTTTTCCAGACCCTTTAGGCGCTTATGTTGCTTTTCTTTCGAGAGATGCAGCCAGAACTTGATAATCAATGCGCCTTCGGCTATCAGCATGTTTTCCATGCGTTTGGCACGTTCCAGGCTTTGGTCCAGGTCTGCTCTGCTAATGTGACCGTGTACGCGGTCAATAATGGGCCAGGTATACCAGGAACCGAGGAAGATACCGATTTTGCCTTTTGGCGGGAGTTCCCGCCAAAAACGCCACATCATCGGGCGATCCAGCGCTTCGTCGGAAGGTTTGCCCATGCCATGCGTCTGTAAGAAGCGTGGATCCATCCATTCGTTCAGCAGATTGACGGTTTCGCCGCGTCCTGCGCCATCCAGCCCGCCCACCAGAATGATGACCGGAAATTTCGCCGTTCTGGCCAAATCTATTTGCGCTTGCAACAAAGCCTCGCGCAGCGCGGGAACTTCCTTGTCGTAGGTTGCTTTGCCTATCTTGTGGCCGAGTTCGGCAGATTCAAACATGACATTCTCCCTGACGTTAACAAGATTGGTTACAGAAAATCTGGCGAAATAACCAGGCGCAGGGTGATGTCGCTTGAACTGGCACTTTTGCTGAACCACCATAGCGCGCTTTTTTTGATGCGCAGCGATTCCTGTCCGCTACCCAGTAGCGTTGCGGCGACTGATCCCAGCGTGGGCTGATGGCCGACTACCAGCACCGTGCCGCCCGCATCTGGCCAGTGTGTCGCCTGCAATACGGCATGAACCGAAGCACCGGGGGCGATAGCGGGAACGATAGTAAATTTGCTGGTCAGGGCGGCGACGGTTTGCTGCGCGCGCAGCGCGGGGCTGACCAGGATGCGGGTGTCGGAGGGTAGATGCTGGCGCAGAAAAACGGCAGTCTGTTCGGTCTGCTTGCGACCTTTTGCCGTCAATTCTCGTGAAAGATCGTTCATGCCCTCTTCTGCCTCGGCGTGACGCCACAAAATCAAGTCCATCATGACCTCCAAATATTACAATTCCCGGTTAAGAATATACCGTATATACTGTTTACGGCTATTTTAATTCCTGGAGAATGTCATGAAAAGCAAAAAATCAGCAATAAAACCAATGGGATCGGCAGCTAAAAAAATATCAGCCAAGGTCGAAGAGGCTGCTGTTCAGCCAGTAGCGAGCGTCGTCAAGCCGGTGGTAAAAAAGCCG
>JAVHSF010000264.1:0-3574 GCA_036172035.1 Gallionella sp.
AACGACAAAACCGAATAAATCAGCGCTTCCTTAGCCTGTTGCAGCAATAGCTGACGCAGATGAAAAGAGCCATTGATTGGGAAACGGTCCTGTAAGGGGGCTGAGCTAAACTACAGAAAACCATTCTGTCCGCTATAATCTGCATCTAAATTCATTAGCGGGTGCAGAGCATGAACAAAATCGTTAAATATGGGCTGATGGGGACGGGTGCCGCACTCGGGGTGGCGGTGGCCGGGGCGGCCTACATCGCCGCGACGTTCGACCCGAACGATTATAAACAGCAAATTATTCAAATGGTTAAGGATAGCAAGCAGCGCACCCTGGCGCTGGATGGCGACATCAGGCTGACCTTTTTCCCCAACCTGGGAGCCAATCTCGGCAAGGTGGCCTTGTCGGAATTCAAGAGCGGGCAACCTTTCGCCTCGATTGAAACGGCAAGCGTTTCGCTGGCTCTTATGCCTTTGCTTTCCAGGCAGGTGGTGGTCAACGAGGTGAGGGTCAGCGGGCTGAGCGCGAACATCGTCAAGCACAAGGACGGCACAACCAACATTGACGACTTGTTGAGCAAGCAGCAGCCCGAGGACGACAAGCAGCCGGTCAAATTTGACATTGCGCATGTCAACATCGAAAAGACCAACCTCACCTATAGCGACGAAGGCACGGGCGCAAAATACGTCATCAGGGATATGACTCTCGGCACGGGGCGTATCGCCAATGGTGTGCCGAGCAAAATCGCTTTGTCGGTGGGCGTACAAGCCAATCAACCCAAGCTGGACATTCGCAGCCAACTTAAAACCACACTCACTTTCGATTTGGATAAGCAGCAATACCAGTTTGACGGACTGGATTTGCAAGTGACCGGTTCTGCCTTGGACATCAGCAATCTCAAGTTACAAGCCAGTGGTGATGCCAACGCGAATCTGAGTACGCAAGAATTTGGCGCGGCGAAATTCTCACTCAATACCACCGGGGTGAAAGGCAAAGACAATTTTGATGCTAGCTTGGACGCGCCCGCTTTGAGCCTGACTAAGGATAAATTCTCCGGTGATAAATTGACCTTGAATGCCAAGTTGGACGGTGCATCTGGCAACATCGTTGCGGCTTTGTCGCTGCCCGGGGTGGAAGGCAATGCGCAATCCTTCAAAGTGGCGGCATTAACGTTAGACCTTGATGTAAAACAGCCTGAGCAAGTCTTCAAAGTGAAACTGAGTTCCCCGTTATCGGGCAACTTTACCGCGCAACAATTTAACTTGAGCAATCTCAACATCGCCGTGACGGCCACCGGCGACAAGCTGCCAAACAAATCGGTCAGCAGCGAGATGAAGGGCAGTGTGCAGCTCGACGCGAAAAAACAAAACGTGCAAGCCAATCTGGCGGGTGGATTGTTGCAAAGCAAGCTCAAAGCGAAGCTGGGCGTGAACGGTTTCAGCAACCCGGCGATCCGTTTCGACGTGGATGTGGATCAGTTCGATGCCGATCTGTATCTGCCGAAAAAGACCGTGGCGAAAGCCGATGCGCCCGAACAAGCGCTGGATTTGTCGGCATTGCGTAGCCTCAATCTGGACGGCAGTCTGCGTATCGGGCAACTTAAGGTGGCGAACATCAAATCAAGCGGCGTGCGCCTGGATGTCAAGGCGCATAACGGGCTGGTCAACGTCAGCCCCTTGTCCGCCAATCTGTATCAGGGCAGTCTCAAGGGAAGCCTGAGCGTGAACGCGGCTGCTACGCCAAGTATCGTTATAAATCAAGTAATTAGCGGAGTAAATGTGGCTGCCTTGAGCAAGGATGCGGCGGGTTTTGACACGCTGGAAGGGCGCGGTAATGTCGGCGTGAATATCTCCATGCAGGGCAACACGGTGAGCGGCATGAAAAAGGCCATGAACGGCAACCTGTCGCTGAATCTGGCCGACGGCGCGGTCAAGGGCATCAACATCGCCAGAAAACTGCGCGATGCCAAAGCCATGCTGGGCAAGTCGCAGACGCAAGCCTCCGACCAGAACGAAAAGACCGACTTTTCCGAACTCAAGGCGACCTTCAAGGTGAGCAATGGCGTGGCGCACAACGACGACCTGTCGCTGAAGTCGCCGCTGCTGCGCCTCTCCGGCAATGGCGACATCAATATCGGTCAGAACAGCATGAACTACCTTGCCAAAGCCACGCTGGCCAGAACCCTGGAAGGTCAGGGCGGCAAGGATGCAGTCGGCGGCATCACCGTACCAGTGCGCATCAGCGGCGCGTTTACCGATTTGAAATACACGCTGGACTTCAGTGCGATGGCAGGCGAAATCGCCAAACAAAAGGTCGAGGCTAAAAAGGAAGAGATCAAGACCCGGGTCAAGGATCAATTGCAAAACAGTCTGAAGGGCTTGTTCAGATAAAAGTCAGTCGCTGCTGGACGGTGATTCGTTATTTCAATTCGGCGCGCAAGCCATGACCTTCTTCGCTTCATCTCTTATTGCCTGGCAACGCCAACATGGCCGTCACGATTTGCCGTGGCAGGGGGGTGACGCTTACTGCGTCTGGCTGTCCGAGATCATGTTGCAGCAGACGCAAGTCGTTACCGTTATTCCCTATTACCGGCGCTTCGTTGCTTCATTCCCGGATATTGCCGCACTGGCGGCTGCCAGCGAGGAGCAGGTGCTGGCGCATTGGAGCGGCCTTGGCTATTACGCGCGAGGCCGCAACCTGCATCGCACCGCGCGGCTTGTCATGCACCGCCACGGCGGCGAATTCCCGCGCCAGTTTGAACAGATACTCGAACTGCCCGGCATCGGGCGTTCCACCGCCGCCGCCATCTGCGCGCAAGCCTTCCACCAGCGTCACGCGATCCTCGACGGTAACGTCAAACGCCTGCTGGCGCGCTATTGCGGCATTGCCGGATGGTCGGGTGACAAGAAGGTGGAAGTGCAGCTCTGGCAACAAGCCGAGTCGCTTTTGCCGCAGCAGAATGTGGCGAGCTACACCCAGGCCTTGATGGATATGGGTGCCGGGCTGTGTACGCGCAGCCAGCCCAAATGTGCCGAATGTCCGGTGCAAGGCGATTGCACTGCTTTTCAAACCGGGCGTGTGGCCGAATTACCCACGCCTCGCCGGCGCAAGCCCGTGCCGGAACGACACGCTACTTTTTTGCTGGCGATGCATGGGGGTGACATCCTGCTGGAAAAGCGTGGCCCTGCCGGTATCTGGGGCGGGCTGTGGTGTTTGCCGCAGCTTGACGATAAGGGTGAAATGCTGCCGGAGTACGCGCGGCGCATGGGGTGGCAGATAGCCGGGCAAATCGCCTTGCCCGCCTTTACCCACACTTTCACCCATTTCAAATTACACATCACCCCTTTGTGGCTGAATCTTGCGCAGAAACCGCTACCGGTACGGCAAGCGGGAAGTGTGTGGCTGGCGGTGGAAGAGGCGTTGACTGCCGCGATTCCGGCACCCGTTAGAAAATTGCTGGAGAAAAAATTGCTGGAGAAAATGGCGTAGGAGGTGCGGGCGCAGCAGGCGCAGGGTGTGCGGCGCGCTGTCAGGGATATGCTGATTTATTCGTCATACCGGCGTAGGCCGGTATCCAGTGCCTTTA
>JAVHSF010000265.1:0-3570 GCA_036172035.1 Gallionella sp.
TGGCACATAGCAGAGGTTGGTGAACGGTTTTAGGCTTTTTCTGTGCGCAGCCTCGCTGGTTTGAGAGCTATCCAAGGGATGCCTCTCGCGCCCCTGATTTCGGAATTGCCAAATTTTCCCGCAGATTAACGACTCTTGGTCCTGGTCAGGAACACCGTGATTTCTTCGCGGTCGTGGTAGAGCTGTTTGGCGATCATCTTGTAACTGATGCCTTCGTCGTCCAAACGCTTGCGAATTCCACCTAAAGCCGCATCCACTGCGGCGACGCGCTGTTTCATGGGGAGTTTCAAGTTAAAAATAGCATGGCGGCACCAGCCGTTGGCGAACCAGTTAGCGATCAGTTCGGCGACTTTGGCGGGTTTTTCCACCATGTCGCAGATCAGCCAGTCTACGGCCTTGCGCGGCGCGAACTTGAAGCCATCCTGTTTGAGATGTTCCACCAGCGGGTGTTTTGCCAGCACGCCCTTCATCGGACCGTTGTCCACTGCGGTGACGCGGATGCCGCGCTTGACCATCTGCCAGGTCCAGCCGCCAGGGGCTGCGCCCAAGTCCACGGCGGTCATGCCTGTTCTTAGCAGCCGCGCCTGTTCGCCTCCTTCCAGGAATATTTCGATGGCTTCTGCCAGTTTCAGCGTGGAACGGCTGGGTGCGGCGGCGGGCATGGACTGGCGATTGATGCCCATCAGTGCGGGTGAGCTGTTGCGCGGGTCGCTGCTGCCGACCATCGCAGAGGCTTTGTCGGGAAAGAACAGGTGCAGGCGCGGCAGGGATTTGTCGTCTTCCTGTAAGCGGCCTTGTTTGCGCAGTGCCTCTTCCAGTAGGGGCTGGAAGCGGCGAGTGAAGGCCGACAGCGTCTTGCCGTCGTTGGTGTCGGGGACTTCCAGCCACAATGCGCCGAAGTTGCCGGGCAGGGCGGCGATGGCGGCGAGTATCGGTGTCAGGCGGTCGCGTTCAGGCAGCGCGTCCAGGGTCTGGTGTAGGCGTATCAGCTGACGCGCGAAAATCAATTCCCGGTAGCTCAGTTTTTGTTCGTTCAACGTGACCACGACATAGCCGCAATCGGGCCGAATGTCGTCCTGTTCGGCGATAACAGGGCGTTGTGATCGCGCTTGTTGTTGCGCTTCCTGCGCGCAGTCCGCCTCGAAACCGGGGCGGCAATAGAGCAGATATTGGCTAGTGTGTTTGGTTTTCATGGGGGGGTTCAAAATGTTGAAGGTCGGCGGAGAGGCGTGGCAGGTGGATGTGCCAGCGTATCGCCGCCAGTCTGATGGCGATGATGAGCAACATGGCTAAAACGATAGCAAGATTGTGATCTATTGTAATATTATCCAATATAATCATAAACATAGCGCCTATCAGTGAGGCCGTCGCGTAAATGTCGGTGCGAAAAATGAGCGGTACTTCGTTGCATAGAATGTCGCGGATCACACCGCCAAACACGCCGGTGATGACTCCCATCAGCGCCGCGATCAGCCAGGGGGCATCCAGTTTGAGCGCAACGCTGGTGCCGATAACGGTGAACAGTGCCAGCCCGAAGGCATCCGGGATCAGGAAGAAATTCTTCGGCAATTTTTTCAGGTGGCGACCGAGAAAAAAGGTAAAGGTGCTTGCCACGATGCCGGTCACGACATAAATCGGATCGTGTATCCAATATACCGGCAGGCGACCGAGCAGGATGTCGCGCACCGTGCCACCGCCTATGCCCGAGATGATGGCGATGACAATCACGCCGAACAGGTCGAGTTCGCGGCGGCGCGCTTCCAGCGTGGTGGTGATGGCGCAAACGGCGACGGCCATGAGGTCCAGAAAATAAATCAGTTTCATGAAACAAAACAACAGTGAAAGGGCGCGCATTATACGAGCCACAGTCATTGTTTGCCCGCTATTCGGTATTCGTGGCTTAAGTGGTAAGATGCGCCGCTTGAATTTTTGCGGTTTTACGGATGATGGGCAAACGCTACGACTTGATTGTGTTCGACTGGGATGGCACGGTGATGGATTCCACGGCGATTATCGCCGCTTCCATCCAGGCGGCTTGTCGCGACCTGGATTTGACCGTACCCGACGATGAAGCGGCGCGCCATGTGATCGGTCTCGGTTTGGTGCAGGCGCTGCAACAGGCCGTGCCGGATGCGCCCGAAGCGATGTATGAGCCGCTGGTGGCGCGTTATCGGCATCATTTTTTGTTGCAGGATGCCGCGATTCCCTTGTTCGAAGGCGCGCGCGAGACGATAGTCGAGCTGTTTGATGCGGGTTACGCGCTGGCCGTGGCGACGGGCAAAAATACCGCAGGGCTGCAAAGGGCGCTCGATTCCTGCGGGTTGAGTGGCTATTTTCACGCCACGCGCACGGCGGAGCAGACTTTTTCCAAGCCGAACCCGGCCATGTTGTTTGAACTGATGGACGAGTTGGGTGTCAGTGCGGAGCGCACCCTGATGGTGGGCGATACGACGCACGATTTGCAACTGGCGCAAAACGCCGGGGTGGACGCGGTGGCGGTGGGACACGGCGCGCACCCGGCTGAACAATTGCTGGAACTGCGACCGCTGGCGCTGCTGGAAAATTTCGCGCAACTGCGTCTCTGGTTCAGAGAGTACGCATAATAGTTTGAATATTAAGGAATAAAATGTCAGAACAAAACTGGGAACGCGAGGTGCTGGAAAAGCTGGCGATGTCCGCCGTACAGGAACAGCGCCGCACGCGTCGCTGGAACATCTTTTTCCGGCTGATGACTCTGGGGTTTCTATTTCTCGTGCTGTTTGCCGCCATGGGTTGGCTGGACAAGGGCGAATCCTCGCTGACTGACGGCAAACACACCGCGCTGGTGGACATGCAGGGCGTGATCGCGGCGGATAGTGCGGCGAGCGCCGACAATCTCATCCCCAGCCTGCAGGATGCTTTTGCGGATAAGGATACGCAAGGCGTGATTCTGCGGATCAATAGTCCCGGCGGCAGTCCGGTGCAGGCGGGGCAGATCAACGATGAAATTCGCCGTTTGCGCGTTTTGTATCCGGCTATCCCGCTGTATGTGGTGGTCGAGGATATTTGTGCTTCCGGCGGCTATTATGTGGCAGTGGCTGCCGACAAGATTTTCGTGGACAAGGCCAGCCTGATCGGTTCCATCGGCGTGCTGATGGATGGCTTCGGTTTTACCGGCACGATGGAAAAGCTGGGCGTGGAACGCCGTCTGGTGACCGCAGGTAGCAACAAGGGTTTTATGGATCCTTTCTCCGCCGTTCGTCCCGACCAGCAGGAATATGCCAGACAGATGCTCGCGCAGATACACCAGCAGTTTATCGGCGTGGTCAGACAGGGGCGCGGCAAGCGCCTAAAGGAAACGCCGGACACTTTTAGCGGGCTGGTGTGGAACGGTCAGGCCGGTGTGGAAATGGGGCTGGCGGATGGCTACGGCAGCGTGGAATCCGTGGCGCGCGACATCATCAAGGCAGAGGATATCGTTGACTTTACCGTCAAGGAAGGTTTCGCCGACCGGCTGGCAAAACGCTTCGGCGCGGGCGTGGCAAGCGCAATAGGCTTCTCGGCACAGAGCGGCGTGTCGCTCCGCTAGCA
>JAVHSF010000266.1:0-3556 GCA_036172035.1 Gallionella sp.
GGCATCCACCAAGGCCGGGCGATTTACCTGCTGTACAACGGCATCCTCAAGGACAAATCGGTGGCGGGAGGCAACATACTTACGGGGACGGTGTACGATGTGCTGCCCGAATACGATGGTGCGAAAGTAATTTACGCAGCGGCCTGCCGCCTAGGCGCAGCACGCCTGCATCGCGAAGGAATCGTGTTCAAGCAGACCCCTTATGCGTTATCGGTTTAACGATTATTCTATTTTTATTCATGGAGATAAGAAAATGGGTACGCAAGAAATTGTTGATATGGTAGTTAAGCTTGATCCTGTGGAACGCTTTAATATCGTTGAAAGCATCCTTCACAGCCTGGACAAGCCTGATCCGGTCATTGAACGTGCTTGGGCTGAGGAAGCAGTAAGACGTGTCCAGGCAATGAAGGAAGGTAGATTGGGTAGCGTATCGCTGGAAGAAGCACTGGGCGACGACTGATGCAAATTCGATTTACAACCCTTGCGCAAAACGAACTGGCTGAAGCCAGACGATGGCTTAACCGCCAGCAGCCCGGATTAGGCAGGCAGTTAAACGATGAAGTGCGCCAGGTTGCTGCGCGCATGATAAGAATGCCGTTTCTTTATCCGCTGGAAACTAAAGAGGTGCGTAAATGTAGCTTAACGCGCTTTCACTATAACCTGCGCTTTTACATTCAGGATGATGTCATCTTTGTCATTGCATTTTCTCATCAACATCGAGATCCTCATTATTGGGTAGATCGCATCCCAAACCCATGACCACCTTCCTGCCCAAGATTTACCAGCAATCGGTGCTCGACAGCGTCGAGACTTATTTCCGCGCCTGTTTGCAACTAGGCGATGCGGACACTGCGTTTTACCAGACGACGCGCGCGCTATGGGGCGCGGGCAGCAAGTATCAGCCGATTGCCGGTTTTTCATCCGATATGCCGTATTTTTGCCTGCGCGTGCCGACGGGCGGCGGCAAGACCTGGCTGGCGGCGAAAAGTGTGGCGCTGATTAACACGCACTTATTGCGCTGTGAACACAGCGTGATTTTGTGGCTGGTGCCTTCCAAGGCGATACGCGAGCAGACGCTGCAAGCCTTGCGCAACCCGCAACACCCTTATCATTGCGCGTTGCGCGAAGCGGGGCCGCTGACGGTGCTGGAGCTTGACGAGGCAAAAAACGTGACGCGCGCCACGCTGGACACCTCCACCACGGTGATCGTGGCGACGGTGCAGGCGTTCCGCCGCGAGGATACTGACTGGCTGAAGGTGTATCAATCCAGCGGCGCGCTAATGCATCACTTCGAGCATTTGACTGCTGAACAACGCGCCGAATTGCTGAACGGTCGTGGAGAGGTAAACAAGCCTGACGCTCACCCCGCCCATCCCCTCTCCCCAACCCTCTCCCGCTCTGCGGGCGAGGGGGCAAACGAATCGCTGCGCGAATTTGATTATAACGACGGCGAGACGACACCGTATTCGCTGGCGAATGTGCTGCGCCTGCGCCGCCCGTTCGTGATCGTGGACGAGGCGCACAACAACCGCACGCCGCTGTCTTTCAAGACCTTTGCCGATTTTCGTCCGAGCGGCATTCTGGAGCTGACCGCCACGCCGGATACCGAACAAACGCCGAGCAACGTGCTGCACAGCGTGTCCGCCGCCGAATTGAAATCGGAGGAGATGATCAAACTGCCCATCATGCTGGAGACCGAACCGAACTGGCAGCAGTGTCTGGCGGATGCGCTGGCGCGGCGCGGCGAGTTGCAGACGCTGAGTGATGCGGAGGCGCGCCAGGGCGCGGCGTATCTGCGACCGCTGGTATTGATACAGGCTGAGAAGCGCCGCAAAGGGATTGAGACGCTGGATGTAGATCGCATCAAGCATGAGTTGATCGAAAACCATCGCGTGCCGCCGGAAGAAATCATCATCGCCACGGGCGAAGAACGCGGGCTGGAAAAAGTGGATGCCGACTATCTGCGCGGCATTGCCGACGCGGCCTGCCCGGTGAAATACGTCATCACGCAACAGGCGCTGGCGGAAGGCTGGGACTGCCCTTCCGCCTACATTCTGGTGAGCATGGCCGAACTGCATTCGGCAACCTCGGTGGAGCAATTACTGGGGCGCGTGTTGCGCCAACCGGATGCGAAGCGGCGCGCCAGTCAGGCGCTCAATCAATCCTATGCGTTTGTGGTATCGCGCAATTTTGCCGACACCGCCTCGGCGTTGCGTGACCGGCTGGTGCAGGGCGCGGGCTTTGACCGCCATGCTGCGGCGGAATTCGTGCAGGCTGTTAATCCGCAGCAAAGACCGCTGGATATTGATGGCGAGCGCGTCGTGATTCATCCCGTGGTGGTAGCCTTGCCGGAAAAACCCGACCTGAAAAGCATCCCCAAAGCGGTGCGCGACAAACTAAGCTGGGATGACCAGGCCAAAGAACTGACCATTTCGCAGCCATTGTGCGAAGCCGAGCAACAGAGAGTCGAACAGTCGGTGCAAAGCGACCACGCGAAAGCCGCCATCGTGCAGGCGGCGATCGCCAGCCGCACCACGGCGGTGGAATTTTTTCAGACTCCCGCCGAACTGGGTACGCGCTTCCTTATCCCGCAAGTGGCACTCGCCATGCAGGGCGAATTCGTTCTGTTCGATGACCCCGAGGTGCTTGAATATCCATGGGATTTATCCCGCTACGATGCCGCCCCGACAGCGGAAAACCTTGCCGAACTGAATGCGGCACTCAAGGTGTCCGAAGGCGGCGAGATAGACGTGGACGATACGGGCAGAATGACCGCGCGTTTCATCGCCGACATGCAGCACGATTTGGGGCTGGCCTATCGCCCGGAAAACTGGAATGAGGTGAGACTTGCGGCCTGGCTGTGCCACAATCTACCCGAGCAATCCATTACCCATGCCAGCAAGCAGGCATTTGTCGCACACTGGGTCAGCGAACTGCTTGCCAAACCCGGCTACGATCTTGGCCGCGCCAACCGGCAAAAATTCCTGATTCGCAACCTGCTGGAACAGCGCGTCAGAATGTTACGTATCGCAGCAGTCAAACAGGCGTATCAGCAAACGCTGTTCGGCGCAGAAAATGAAAACCGCGTGTCAGTGGACGAGCGCCATTGTTTCGAGTATCACCCGCAGGGCTATGCCCCCAGCCGCGACTACGACGGGCGTTTCGGCCAGTTCACTTTCAGAAAACACTATTACGGGCGCATCGGCGATTTCGACAGCGGCGAAGAATTCGCCTGTGCGTGCTGGCTGGACACTCAGGCACAAAAAGGACGCATCAATTTCTGGGTGCGCAATCTGGTACGCAAGGAAGGCTGCTCGTTCTTCCTGCAAAAAGCCGACGGACGTTTCTACCCCGATTTTCTGTGCCAACTGCCGGATGGCACGATACTCGTCGTCGAATACAAGGGCGCGGATCGCTGGAAAGAGGCCGAAGACGACCGGATGATAGGCGGGCTGTGGGCGGAATTGTCGGGTGTACGCTGCCGGTTCGTGATGGTAAAAAACAGGGAATGGGGCGTGATTGATGCTGAAATCAGCGAGGCAGCGGCGATAAATAA
>JAVHSF010000267.1:0-1991 GCA_036172035.1 Gallionella sp.
AGCGCGAATTTCTGGCTGCGGTCGTAGGCTTGGGTGGAGGGTGATAGCACTTCGACGATCAGCGTCGGCGCGCGGAATATCATCTCGGTCTGCAAATCCTGCCGGTCGCAGGTGACGAATATGTCGGGATAAAGAATGGTGTCGTCGGCGATCTGGATTTTCATGGATTCGGAAAACACCTGGCAAGGCGTTCCTGCCAACTGGTTGCCGAGATGTCGCACCAGATTCGCGGTAACTCGCCCGTTCGACCTTCTGCCGCCAGTCATGGCAAACACTTCGCCACGGTAGAATTCGTGACGTTCCGGCTGTTCGTTTTCCCATTCCAGAAATTCCGGCAGGGTAAGTTGCTGATTTGGCAGTCCCATGACGATTCCTTTTTCGATTCATGCTTGCGCAATCTTACAGCAAACACCGTTTTGCTTTTCAAAAACCAGTGGGCTAACCCCACAGCATCCTGCGCTCCAGCAGGGCTCGCATGTCGCGTCGCCCGTCCGCGATCAGATAGATGAATACCTGATCTCCGCTCACCCGGTAGATGAGGCGGTAGGGTTTGAAGAACGCCTGACGGTATTCACGGATGCCGAGGGCTGCGAGTTCTTTGGGGTGGGAGCCGCGTTCGGGAAAGGTGGACAGGGATTCGGCGATTTCCAGCAGGCTGTCCAGCACGTAGTCGGCGCTTTGCTGACTATCGTGCTCTGCGATGTAATCGTAGATGCCTTCCAGGTCGCGCTCGGCGCTGCGGGTGAGTGATACAGTGAAGTTCATGCTGACTTCTTGGCTTTCAGGCGACGCGCGACATCTGCCACCGAGGTGGTTTTCCCGGTCTCAATCTCCTGATTGCCCAGCGCCAGAATCTTCAGCAGCGCCAGCGTTTCCTGAGTGTTTTCGTAACTGGCAATGTCCTGGATCACCGCTTTGGCTTCGCCGTTTTGTGTGATGAGATAAGGTTCGCGATGCTCGGCTAACTGAAGCAATACTTCTGCTGCGTTGGCTTTCAGGTAGCTGATGGGTTTGATATTGGCTGAGCGCATGATAGTCCCCTTATTTTGTATGAGACCGAATATAGTCTTTTAATGGTCTTATGGCAATCCTGTGTCAATAAAAAAGGCGACCCGCAGGTCGCCTTTTCGGGTGTTGCGATGAATCAGGATCAATCCCGTTCGCCGCTGAACGCCATCAGCAGGCTCAGCAGGTTGACGAAGATGTTGTAGATGTCCAGATACAGTCCCATCGTCGCCATCACGTAGTTGGTCTCGCCGCCGTTCACGATCTGGCTCACGTCATACAGGATGTAGGCAGAGAAGATCAGCACGGCGATCGCGGAGAGGGTCAGTGCCAGCGCCGGGATGGCGAAGAACAGGTTGGCCAGCGAGGCGAGTACCAGCAGGATCACGCCGATGAACAGGAATTTGCCCATGAAGCTGAAATCCTTCTGGGTCACGGTGGCGTAGGTGGCCAGGCTGAAGAAGATCGCGCCGGTTCCGCCTGCCGCCATGCCGACCAGTTGCGCGCCGTTTTTCAGGTGCAGGGCGACTTGCAGGATGGGGCCCAGGAACACGCCGGCGACAAAGGTAAAGCCGAGCAGGGCGACGATGCCCCATACGCTGTTACGCAACGCGGTCACGGCGAACAGCAGACCCATCATCGCGCCGAACATTAGCAGCGAACCCATGATCGGGTGTTCAGCCATGAAGGAAAAGTTGATGGATGTGCCGATAAAGGCACCGATGATGGTCGGGATCATGGTCATCGCCAGCATCATGTAAGTGTTGCGCAACACCTTGTTCTGTTCGGTGGCGAGTGTGCCGGAAGCGGCGATTTGGTTCTGGAATGGCATGAGAGCGCTCCTGATAGTTAGGCAAATTATTCAACGACGGGGCTGAGACTATCGAATTATCGTGAAAGTTGCAATCTTCGCATCATTATTATTGTGGGGCGGGAAGGCGTGTTGCTCGCGATCGAAGTGTTGTTGTCTTGAGTAGTTGTTGTCT
>JAVHSF010000267.1:2091-3553 GCA_036172035.1 Gallionella sp.
GGGCAGACTTTTAGTTTGGTGATCATGCGTTTGCCCGTACAATACCGCCCGCCATGATCGCCTACCTTATCCGCCGCATCCTTTACGCCATCCCGATTTTGATCGGGGTGAATCTGCTCACCTTCGCGCTGTTCTTCGTGGTGAATACGCCGGACGATATGGCGCGGATGCAGCTTGGCATCAAGCGCGTCACGCCGGAGGCGATCGAGAAATGGAAGGCGCAGCGCGGTTATGACAAACCGCTGCTGGTCAACGCTACGGCCAGCGGCGCGGATAAATTCACCGACACGATCTTCTGGCACAAGTCGGCCAGCATGTTCTGGCTGGATTTCGGCTATTCGGACGACGGGCGCAGCATCAGCCGCGAGATCGCGCAGCGCATGGGGCCGAGTCTGGCCATCGCGCTGCCGACCTTTCTGGTCGGACTGGTCATCTATGTGAGTTTTGCCTTGCTGATGACGCTGTTCCGCGCCACCGCGCTGGACATGGCGGGCGTGGCGCTGTGCGTGTTGCTGATGTCCATTTCCAGTTTGTTCTACATCATCGGCGGGCAGTTTCTGGTCAGCAAGTTGTGGCATCTGGTGCCGATCTCCGGCTATGACGGCGGGCTGAACGGCTTCAAGTTCGTGGTCTTGCCCATCGTCATCGGCGTGGTCGGCGGCATCGGTTCTTCCAGCCGCTGGTACCGCACCATCTTTCTGGAGGAAATCGGCAAGGACTATGTGCGCACCGCGCGCGCCAAAGGACTGTCTGAACTCACGGTGCTGTTCCGTCATGTGCTGAAAAACGCGATGATCCCGATTCTGACCGGCGTGGTGGTAGTCATTCCGCTGCTGTTCATGGGGAGCTTGCTGACCGAGTCGTTTTTCGGCATTCCAGGGCTGGGCAGCTACACCATAGACGCGATCAACGCGCAGGATTTTTCTGTGGTGCGCGCGATGGTGTTTTTAGGCTCGCTGCTGTATGTCGTCGGGCTGATCCTGACCGATATTTCCTATACCCTGGTTGACCCGCGAGTGAGGCTGCAATGAATTTCACGCCGGTCATTCTGTGGAGCGATGCGCTGGTGTTCCTGCTGCTGGCGGCGGGGGCTGCGATGGCCTGGTATGTGCGCCGTCACGAGCATCTGCTGCTGCCGTGGCGGCGCGTTGGGCAGAGCGGCGTGGCGATGGTCTCCTTGCTGGTGTTGTCGCTGTTCCTGCTGGTGGGCGGGCTGGACACGCTGCACTACCGGGTCGCGTTGCCAGGCGGCGCGTATTCGCCCGAAGTGTTGAGCGTGTTTGACAAGCTGGCAGCCCCGTTACGCCTGCATACCGAAAAGACCTACTCCGCACCGCTGGCGGTGACGTTGTATGCCAAGGAAAGCCAAGCCGACGCGCAAGGTCAGATGGTGCGCGATTATCCGAGGCTGCAATATGGCGGGGCGCACCTGGCAGACGCATCGCAGCGCGACGGGGATGTG
>JAVHSF010000268.1:0-3550 GCA_036172035.1 Gallionella sp.
TAGTCTATATGGTAATTCGGCGCTTCCTTGGTGATCTGCACGTCATGGACGTGCGATTCGCGGATACCGGACGAGCTGATTTCGACGAATTCGGCCTTGGTATGCATGGTGGCGATGTCGGCACAACCCAGATAACCCATGCTGGCGCGCAGGCCGCCCATCAGTTGGTGAATCACCGCCAGTGCGCTGCCCTTGTAAGGGACGCGGCCTTCCACGCCTTCCGGCACCAGCTTGTCCTGATTGCTTTCGCCTTCCTGGAAATAGCGGTCGCTGGAACCTTGCTGCATCGCGCCCAGACTACCCATGCCGCGATAAGACTTGTATGAACGCCCCTGAAATAACTCGATTTCACCCGGGGCTTCTTCGGTACCCGCAAACAGTCCGCCCAACATCACCGTGTGTGCGCCGGCAGCAATGGCCTTGGCGATGTCACCGGAAAAACGCACGCCACCGTCGGCAATCAACGTCACGCCTGTGCCTTGCAGTGCTTTGGCTACATTCTGAATCGCGGCGATCTGCGGCACGCCGACACCCGCGACGATGCGCGTGGTGCAAATCGAACCGGGACCGATACCCACTTTCACCGCGTCCGCGCCATGTTCCATCAACGCCAACGCCGCAGCACCCGTGGCGATATTACCGCCGATCACTTCAACATCGGGAAAATTGGTTTTAACCCATTTAACGCGATCCAGCACGCCTTGCGAGTGTCCATGCGCGGTATCCACCACGATCACATCCACTCCGGCCTCGGCCAGCAAAGTAACGCGTTCTTCCGTCCCCTCACCCACGCCGACCGCAGCACCCGCACGCAACCGCCCCCGGCTATCTTTACTGGCCAAGGGATGCTCGCTGGATTTGAGTATGTCTTTCACCGTCATCAACCCGCACAACTCAAATGCGTCATTGACGACCAGCACGCGCTCGATACGGTGCTTGTGCATCAAGTTGCGCGCATCTTCCAGACTGGTGTTTTCCTTGACGGTAATCAGGCGCTCGCGCGAGGTCATGATATTTTTGACCGGCTGATCCAGGCTGTTCTCAAAACGCAGATCACGATTGGTGATAATACCCACCAATTGCTTGCCCTCGACTACCGGCAAACCGGAAATCTTGTGCTGGCGAGTCAAATTCAGCACGGTGCGTACCGTCATATCGGGCGTAATCGTGATGGGATCCTTGACCACGCCGCTTTCAAAGCGTTTAACCTTGGCCACTTTCGCGGCCTGCTCGCGAGCAGACATGTTTTTATGGATGATACCGATACCGCCCTCTTGCGCCAGCGCAATCGCCAGCCTTGACCCGGTGACGGTATCCATCGCAGCCGACAACAAAGGAATACTCAGGCTGATATTTCGCGTCAGCTGCGTACGCAGACTGACATCGCGAGGCATGACATTGGAATAAGCGGGGACGAGCAAAACGTCGTCAAAGGTTAGTGCTTTTTGAATGATGCGCATATGGAACAGCCCTCGGCAAAACGCGCATTATACGCATCCTCGGCGCACGGGTAAATCTACCCGTTACACGCCGGGGAAAATTAGCGGAGACAGACCCGTTTTTTACAGCGCCGCTTCGTTTGATTCACCCGTACGAATACGGATAACCTGCTCGACCGTAGAAACGAATATCTTCCCGTCGCCGATCTTGCCGGTGTGCGCCGCCTTGATGATGGCTTCAACTGCCATATCCAGCATCTCGCTCGACACAACGATCTCTACTTTTATCTTGGGTAAAAAGTCCACCACATATTCCGCGCCACGATACAGTTCGGTATGCCCCTTCTGACGGCCAAACCCTTTGACCTCGGTGACGGTTAAACCGCTGATATTCAACTCGGACAATGCTTCACGCACCTCATCCAGTTTGAACGGTTTGATTACGGCTTCGATTTTCTTCATATTGCCCCCCTGCTGGTTTGGAAATTTCAGACACCTCGCCGGATAACATGAAAAACTGCGGTTATTCGGATCGGTCTATTCAGTTGGCAGACATTGTATCAAGACATCTGACAGACAAGGTCAAAGGAGTCGCTAAAAACGCGGAGTTTACCAAAATGATTTGGCGCGCGAATAATTCACCCGGCAATTCACCCGGCATGGCTGTTGCCTCCGGCTCGCTTGTGGCAAACTGTCGCCCGTTCCAACTCTACACACCCCCTACTTTGCAACCCTACGAACTTTTCATCGGCCTGCGCTATACGCGCGCCAAGCGGCGCAACCATTTCATTTCCTTCATTTCGCTGATTTCCATGCTGGGCATGGGGCTGGGCGTGATGGCGCTGATTGTTGTTTTATCGGTGATGAACGGCTTCCAGAAGGAAATCCGCGAGCGCATGTTGGGCGCGTCGCCGCATCTGGAGGTGGTGGCGGACGGCGGGCGGATGGAGGGCTGGCAAGCGGTGCAGGACAGGGTGGCGCACCACCCGCAGGTGCTGGCAGTCGCACCTTACGTCGCCGGGCAAGGCATGTTGTCGTTCGGGCAGAGCGTGCAAGGCGTGATGGTGCGCGGCATCGAGCCATCGCAGGAAACTGCCATCACAGATTTAGCCAATAAAATCAAGGCAGGCGAACTCTCCGCGCTGCGCAGCACGGAATTCGGCATCGTGCTGGGTTCTGATCTGGCGCGCGCGCTGGGGGTGAGGATGGGCGAAAAAGTCATGCTGATCGCGCCGCAAGGTTCGATCACCCCAGCCGGGATGATGCCGCGCCTAAAGCAGTTCCGCGTGGTGGGCATCTTCGAAATCGGCATGGCGCCTTACGACAACAGCCTGGCGCTAATCAACCTCAACGATGCGCAAAAACTGTTTCAACTGGGCGATGCGGTGACCGGCATCAGCACCAAACTGCGCGAGATAGACCGTGCGCCCGAGGTTGCCGCCGAGCTGCAAAGCCAGATGCCGCCGGGCTTGTACGCCAACGACTGGACGCACCAGAACAGCAACTATTTCAAGGCGGTGCAAATGGAAAAAAAGATGATGTTCATCATCCTGTCACTGATCGTCGCGGTCGCCGCGTTCAATATCGTCTCCACCCTGGTGATGGCAGTCACCGACAAACAAGCCGACATCGCCATCCTGCGCACACTGGGCGCGTCACCCGCCAGCATCATGAAAATTTTTATCGTGCAGGGGGTAATGATAGGCGTGACCGGCACGCTGGCGGGCAGCGTCTGCGGCATCCTGCTGGCGCTCAATCTGAATGTGGTCGTGCCATTCATCGAACATCTGTTCAGCGTGCAGTTTTTGGCCAAAGACGTGTATTACATCAGCGAATTGCCGTCCGATCTGCGCCTGCACGAAGTGCTGCTGGTGTCAAGTTTATCATTTTTAATCAGTATATTGGCGACACTTTATCCGAGCTGGCGCGCATCCAGAATACAACCAGCGGAGGCGCTGCGCTATGAATAACCAAAGGACTGAGGTTAAAGGGATGAGGACTGAGGACAAAAGCCTTGAAACTCAGCACACAGCACTCAGCACTCAGCACTGCGTGATTTCCTGCCACGATTTAAGCAAGACTTTCATGCTGAACAAGCTGGCCGTACCGGT
>JAVHSF010000269.1:0-3541 GCA_036172035.1 Gallionella sp.
GCCTGATTGAACAACCAAAACTTTCCAGTTTGTGTGTATTTTACGGAAAGTAGCATATTTAGGGTCACGGATTGCTTAGGCTACAGAGCCATCGAAAGCAGGTCGCCAAGCACTGTAAACCGGAAAGTTTCCCCCGCCAATTTTCAGTTGGCGCAAATTTTATCGCACCCAGAGTGCGGGCTGAATACCGTTCGGGACGGTTACGTCCCAGCGCAACAATTGTTGCGTCCCGCCCATATATCACCCCCGCTCTGTCGAACTCTTAAAAAGGCGAGCACAACCCTTTGGAATATGGGATTCGTCTAGTTACACGCAACAATCCGAGCGCAACAAATCTTATGTCACAGAAACCAAAAACTATCCTTCGGCGGATTCATCTCAACATAACAAGACACTGCAGTTATTTTTGACTGACAGCTACAAAAACGACCCACAGCTACAATTTACAACTGACTACTTTCGAAAAGACAAATTTCTGGTGCAGTTTAAAATGGCTTCAATGCTGATAACACACAATGTGCCCATTGCCTTGCCAAGAAGCGCCTATTCAACAATCGTCGAAACCAGTAAATATCGCTTTGCCCTAGTTGCTGCCACATGCAACAAGCATCGCTCATTTGTCAGCGCATCCACCAATACTCCAGCATCATTGTCTTCAGCAAATTGGTTGGCGTAATATTCTGGGCTTCGATAGCCTGCAATAATCACCGCATCAAACTCAAGTCCTTTAACTCGGTGCATGGTTGCAATGCGAATCCCCGGACTATCCTGGTTATCGCCATTATTCTTGTCCAGCTTAAGTACACCTTTCCCCTCAGAGTTAAGCCAGTTAGCATATTCGGTTACTTCAGCATTGGTTCTAACAACTATGCAAATTCCTCGTTCAGGAAAGCCTTCTGCATCTAAGTGATTCAGCGTGTCAGATATTGACGTGCGCTCATCCTCTCGTGAATGACTCGCTATTTCTTTCGGCTTAGAGCCATGCGTTAATGATTGGTAGCCAACCAATGTATCAGGTTGTCCATCAAGGTCATCAATAGAACAATTAGCTAATTGCCCCGCTGCCCAAAGACGAATTTCATCGGTGGTGCGGTAGTTAATTTTAAGTCGGCGTCCCCGTCCTTTAATGTCAATACCAACGCGTGACAATGTCACTTTATGCCGATAGATACGCTGGTGTGCATCCCCTACAAGAAATAAATCGTTAAGCCCATGTCCCACAGCAGCGCGCAACAATGAAAGTGCTGCGGCACTTAAATCCTGAGTCTCGTCCACCACAATGGAATGGATACCTAACGAGCCACCTTCTTTTTTCAACAATGCGAGGGCATCTCTATAAGCTTCTTCAGGCTCTCGAAAATTGGCTGAACGCAGTTGAGAACGATACTCCGCAAACACCGGCCACATCGCGCCACGCTGAGGGCGACCAAGCTGTACGCCACGACCAATACGAGTCGCCTTCATATAATCATCAACAGTTTCACAGCCTTGCGGCAATACGACGCGCTCGAACTCGGCACGATAGAAGGAGTCAGGATATTCCACACTATCGGGTTTGCGCGTTAGTGCGCACGTCCAAAGGTCTTTCCGCTTCCTCTCATCGAACAAGAGTTCCTGGCGATATCCGAAACGACGCAACAACGCGGCAGCCCACTGATCCATATTCACCACTTCAATACGTTCACGCTCAGCAGGTGATGCAATCATGGCAATTTGAGTTTTAATGTCATCCGCCAAGGTACGCGTGAAAGTGGTAAAAAGAACAGGTTTGCCGGGAATATCCATTAGTTTGCGTGCCAGCCATACCGCTCTGTGCATCGCCACAACTGTTTTACCCGTGCCCGCGCCACCAAGCACACGAACTGCGCCATTCCAGTCTCTCTCGATTAACTTGCGTTGCGAGGGGTGCAAGAATACTCGCCACTTGGACAGAGGCGCAGCCAGCAATGCCTCAAGATCGCTGTCGTCCGTAATTACCACGAAATGACGTTTCGTCGAATCACGGTCAAGTGCCCCGGAAAAATCACTGGCATCTACGCTTTCAGGAGCTTCCCGTTCGCGTACCAGATTGTCGTAGCTATCACCGGCCACATAAAGAAACAAAGCCTCGAAAGCATCATCAGGTAATCGCTTCTGCGACGCATTTAACTCCTCCTCTGAGCGAATCGTTCGCACGAGGGGCAAAGTCTCCGCAGGAACACCCAGCCTAAGAAGCTCTCGATCTTTCAATTCAGCGAATAAGCCATCTTGATTATTTGACGATAATGGCAACGCGTCAGCTTCTTGTTCATGGCTGGCCAAAAATACCTGAAGATTCCCAATTTCTGGATTAATCGAGACTTTGTGTGTATGCGCCCAAGCATAGGCATCATCATGTTTGTCAATCCATAACAGACAATAGACATTCCCTGCATCAGGTTTAAGCACAATGCCACGATAATTCTGGTCAATCCGCACTGAGCGCATATTGGGATCAGCAGCGCTCTGAATTTTTTCGTAGTTAATTCCGGATGACATTGGATTTTTCCGGAACTGTGAAATAAATTTGAGGACAGCCTGCTGCCTGTCTTTTGCAACAGAGGCAAACGAACTTAAACAATCATCCGAGATGGCTACTTTCACTGGCTGCTGCATTTTATTCTCCTCCCTCTTTCAAGTGCTCGCGCAAGGTAGTATCCAGCTCGGCATCTCCGACAAAGACTACTTTCCAACCTTGAGATTCGAAAACAGCCCCCTCTGCGCCCATCAATAACACTGCTATTTTTTTCATTGGCCAAGCCAATTCAGACTCAGCCACCACGCATCCACTATCGCCCATCATTTGGTAACCCACAACAGGGGCCATCAGACCCGCCGCAAAAAGCGACGCGAGTAACCCTTGCACCTCGGATGCAGCATAAGCCGCAGCTTCTTCCCACTCGGCAGTCATACCAGAAGCAACCTGGAAAACTGGGGATAGAGACAAAGGTGCAAGATTGCACTCGACATCCGCCACCGCCCAAGTATTTATCAAAGGTAGAAGTAGGTTGGCAGCATGCCACCACTGTTGCCAAAGCCTCCGACGTTCACCATCCGCCACAGTGGGATTATCTGCCCAGCGCAACACCACGCAGGGCTGAATCATTCGATTGGCAATGTCATTCGGCAAAGCTAGCAAATCAGCTTTACAGGCCTGTACGGCGATCTGAAATTGTTTGTCAGTTGATGACCAGCACCGCCCCAAATCCGGCGATTTCGGCCAAGAGAATACGGGTAGACTCTCTAATACCTGTCCTGCCAAGGACGCATTGATTTCAGTAAAATCCCCCGATTGATAAGCAACCGCAGCCACACGCATCGTCAACACCACACCGATACGCTGCAACTGCTCATCCGTTAATCCGGATAAGTGGGAGCGAAATTGTTCGAATGCAGTCAGAACATGAAAGTTCTTCTGTTCAACCACACCAAAACGCTGATACATCGGGGTAGCATCACCCCCCGACATAAATGCTTTATCCCACGGCGTTTCAGGCTTATTCCCTCCCGGCTCAAGGAATAT
>JAVHSF010000270.1:0-16156 GCA_036172035.1 Gallionella sp.
CACCTCGTCGCCCGTATTGAGCAGGCCTTGCATCGCCATCACGATCAGTTCGGATGCACCGTTGCCGATGTAGATGTCGTCCAGTCCCACGCCCATGATCTTTTTGGACTGGCAGTAGTGCATGATCGCCTTGCGCGCCGCGAACATTCCTTTGGAATCGGAATAGCCCGACGAATTCGGCAGGTTAAGAATCACGTCCTGCTGGATTTCCTCCGGCGCTTCAAAACCAAATGGCGCGAGATTGCCGATGTTCAGTTTGATGATGCGCTGACCTTCCTCTTCCATCTGCTTGGCGCGTTCCATGACCGGCCCGCGTATGTCGTAACACACGTTGGCGAGTTTTGTTGATTTCAAGATAGGTTTCACAATGTTAGAATCCGGTGCGAGTTTGGAATAATTTCCATTATTAATTTTGGCAAGCCCGCCATGCCGCAAGGGCATTCCCTCGAAATATAGTTGCCTTCGGCTCCTTATTTCTGAATGAAGCGGCCCATGAAACATAGTCACTACGTTTCTTGTTTCATGTAAAGAGGCGCGATTTTACCCGCGCAAACCGCGCACAGCAAATGGAGAGCATCATGAAACTGCATCTGGCCGATCTGGGCGACACCAAATTATTCACCGCGCACGGCGCAGACCACGTCATGATCAACCGCGAACGCTTTGATACCAGCCTCGTGGTGCTGGCCGAAGAAGTGCGCCTGGACTGGGCGGTTGACGATTTTGAAGCCCTGCAAGAAACGCATTTTGAATACTTTCTGGCACTCAAACCGGAAGTCGTCCTGCTTGGCACCGGTGTACGGCAACGCTTCCCGCACCCGCGCCTGTACCGCGCGCTGACCGATGCGGGCATCGGCGTGGAGTGCATGGACACCCCCGCCGCCTGCCGCACCTACAACATCCTGGTGGCGGAAGACCGCAAGGTGATCGCGGCGATTTTGCTATAAGGAAACACTGATTTATTCGTCATTCCGGCGTAGGCCGGAATCCAGCGTCTTGATTAAAAAAGGTTTCCGCAAAAGCGGAAACGACAAGATCGAATAAATCAGTGTTTCCATAACAACATTGCAGACAATGCCGTAAAGGGTGCAGACAAAGCACTGAAAAGTGAAACGTTCGGAATCCGCTTGTTCCCCCTTTCACCCGCCGCAAAGCGGCATCACGATGTCAAGGGAATCCCATGAGCCTGGCCTTACGCAACGCCATCACCCAGATCGAAAGCGCCATCCTCGGCAAGCCGCAGCAAATCCGCTTTGCGCTGGCGTGTCTGCTGGCGCGCGGACACTTGCTGATAGAAGATGTGCCGGGTGTCGGCAAGACCACGCTGGCGCAGGTTTTGGCGCGCACGCTGGGGTTGCAGTTCCAGCGCATCCAGTTCACCAGCGACCTGCTGCCCGCCGACATTCTCGGCGTGTCGGTGTATGAGCGTGCCACTCGCGACACCATGCCCGGCCAGTTCAAATTTCACCCCGGACCGATCTTCGCGCAAATGATCCTGGCGGATGAAGTGAACCGCGCCACCCCGAAAGCGCAAAGCGCACTGCTGGAGGCGATGGAGGAACAACAGGTGACCATGGAAGGCGTGACGCGCCCGCTGCCCGCACCCTTTTTCGTCATCGCCACGCAAAATCCGTCCAATCAGGTCGGCACTTTTCCCCTGCCGGAATCGCAACTGGATCGCTTTCTGATGCGCATCCAGATGGGCTATCCCGACGCGCACGCAGAGCGCGGTCTGCTGTCCGGCATAGACCGGCGCGAGATTATCGCCCGGCTCAGCCCGCAAATGGATGCCGCCTCGCTGCTCGCCTTGCAGCAGCGCGTCAAGGACGTGTTCGTGTCGGATGCGCTGCTCGATTATGTGCAAGCCATCCTGCGCCACACCCGCGAATCGGGGCGTTACCGGCACGGTCTCAGCCCGCGCGCCGGACTTTCGTTGCTCGCCGCCGCGCGCGCCTGGGCCTTGCTGGACGAACGCGATGCGGTCATCCCCGAAGACGTACAAGCCGTCCTGCCGGGCGTGACCAGCCACCGCTTGCGCGGCGAATTGCAAAAATCGGCTGACAACGCGCTGATAGGCGAATTGATTGAAGCGGTCGCGATTCCGTAACATCGTGTTCGACACGCTCAAACAACGCTTCCGCAACTGGCTGTTCCGCCCGAAAATCGAGTACGGCACGGTCGTACTCACGCAGCGCCGCATCTTCATCCTGCCCACCCGGCAAGGTTTGGCGCTAGGCGCGCTACTGATACTGATGCTGCTGGGCAGCATCAATTACAACCTTAGTCTGGGTTTTGTGCTGACCTTTCTGCTGGCGATGATGGCGGTGCTGTCCATGCTGCACGCGTTCCGCAATCTGGCGCATCTGGAAATACGCGCAGGGCGCGTAGACCCCGTATTCAGTGGCGAAACCGCACGGTTCATATTCCATTTCAAGAGTGCATGGGTACGTTTTCAACTGACCCTGCTCGATACCCAGGGCACCACGGTCAGTTTCGACCTGCCCGCGCAACAGGACAGCACCATCGCCCTGGCGCTCACTTCGGCACGCCGAGGCTGGCTGCAAGCAGGTCGCTTAACACTCTACAGCGAGTTTCCGCTCGGCCTGTTTCACGCCTGGTCTTACCTGCATTTCGACACGCGCTGCCTGGTCTATGCCAAACCGCTGCACGATGCGCCGTTACCGCCTGGCAATGCGCCGCAGGGAGAAGGCAGGCGCAACATCGTTGGCGACGACGATTTTACCGGCTTGCGCGGCTATGCGCCGGGCGATGCCCTGCCGCGCATTGCGTGGAAAGCCTTTGCTGCCGGGCGGGGTTTGCAGGTCAAACAGTTCGTCGGCCAAACTGGCGAAGCACTCTGGCTGGATATCGATGACGCGCCCGACCACAATCTGGAAGACCGGCTGTCACGCCTGACGCGCTGGGTGCTGGATAGCGAAACACAAGGGCTGCGCTACGGCTTGCGCCTGCCCGATGGAGAGCTGCCACCGGGCAACGGCATGACGCATTGCGAAGCCTGTTTGCGGCGAATTGCGTTGTTCGATTTGCCACGCTGGAGCGCGCAGGCATGACCGCTCTGCCAAAAGCTGGCGACACGTCGCCACACTCCAGATGAAAACAGCCCTCAGCTACGGCCTGCTGCTGTCCATCCTGATGGTCATCGCACCCCACGCCGCCCATCTGCCGCCCTGGGTGAACACCCTCTGCGCGGCGCTGCTGATGTGGCGCGGCTATCTCGCCTACAGCGGCCACCCGCTACCGGGACGCTGGTTGCTGATAACGCTCAGTCTCACCGGCATGGCCGGCATCCTCGTCGAGTATCACACCCTGTTTGGGCGCGAGGCGGGAGTCACCATGCTGGTGCTGCTCGCCTCATTAAAATTGATGGAATTGAGGACAAGGCGCGACGCGATGGCGCTGATCTATCTTTCCTGTTTCATCCTCCTCACCCATTTCCTTTACTCGCAAAGCCTGACCACCGCGCTGACCATGCTGGCGACCTTGCTGGTCATCGTCACCACCTGGGTGCATCTGCACGCACCGGGCAGCGCGTTCAAACCGCGCCTGCGCATCGCGGCGGTATTACTGTTGCAGGCCGTTCCGCTGACCGTGATGCTGTTCGTGCTGTTCCCGCGCGTGCAGGGTCCGCTATGGGGTTTACCGAATGATGCCTTTGCCAGCAGCGGTCTGGACGACCAGATGTCGCCGGGCAGCATGGCGCGTTTGGCGTTATCAGATGCCGTCGCGTTTCGCGTCAATTATCGGGACGCTCCGCCGCAGCACTCCCAGATGTACTGGCGCGGCCCGGTGCTGTGGAACTACGACGGTCGCACCTGGACAGCAGGCCAGACCCAACCCGGCATCGCTCCGCAATTTTCCGACACCGGACAAACACTCGATTACACCGTGACGCTGGAACCGCACAACAAGACTTGGCTGTTCATGCTGGACGCGCCGGATAAAATCTCCGTCCCCGCCAGCCTCACCGCCGACTTTCAAGTGTTGAGCCCGACCCCGATCCATGCGCGGCTGCGCTACGAAGCGCGTTCCCGGCTCATTTATCATGCCCAGTTACAGGAATCAGCCCGACAATTGCAGCGCGCCCTGCAATTACCTCACCCACGCAACCCGCGTACCCGCCAACTCGCCGCCAGCTGGCGCGCCGCCAACACGACTGACGCAGGCGTTATCCGCAGCGCCCTCGCCCATTTCAACCAGCAGAATTTTCGCTACACGCTGGAACCGCCGCCGCTACCGGGACGCGACGGCATAGACGATTTTCTGTTCACCACCCGGCAAGGATTTTGCGAACATTACGCCTCCGCTTTCGTATTTTTGATGCGCGCGGCAGGCATCCCGGCACGCGTGGTGACCGGCTATCAGGGCGGCGAATATAACGCCTACGGCAACTACTACATCGTGCGCCAGTCCGATGCCCACGCCTGGGCGGAAGTCTGGCTGAAAGACCAAGGCTGGCTGCGCATAGACCCGACCGCAGCCATCGCGCCGGAACGGGTGGAACACGGCCTTTCTGCCGCCCTGCCGGACAATTCCGCCCTGCCGTTCCTGTCGCGCGATCCGCCGCGCTGGCTGCGCGACCTGCGCCTGAATCTGGACACGCTGACCAACCGATGGAACCAGTGGGTCATCGGCTATAGCGGCGAACGCCAGTTTGCCTTCCTGTCGCGCCTTGGCATGGCATCCCTGAGCTGGCAACAACTGGCGATCAGCATGATGACGGGAATCGGCCTGCTGATCGCGCTTTACGCGCTGTTCATGCTGCGTCACCTGTTCACCCGCAAGGCCGACAAAACCCAAACCGCCTGGCTCAATATCTGCCAAAAACTGGCGCGCGCCGGACTGCCACGCAAGCCGCACGAAGGGCCAAAGGACTACGCGATGCGCGTTTCCGCTGCCCGCCCCGAACTGGCCAACACCCTCGAAGACCTGGCTGCGCGTTACTGCCTGCTGCGCTACGGCAGAGTTCAGGACGAACACGCACAAGGCGAATTCATGCGCCGCGCCGCAAACTTCAGAAGTGGTGCCGCGATGCTATAATCCGCGCCACTTAAATAGACTGTAAAACTCATGTTCATCACCCGCCGCCTGGAGTTCGATGCCGGACATCGCATCCCCAACCACAACAGCCAGTGCAAACACCTGCACGGTCACCGCTACGCGCTGGAAATCACCCTGTCCGGCGACATCGGCGACATCGAAGGACAATCCGATCAAGGCATGGTGATGGATTTTTCCGATGTCAAACGCATCGCCCAGGAGAAACTCGTCAATGTCTGGGATCACGCCTTTCTGGTCTATCGCGGCGACCAACAGGTGTGCGACTTTCTGGCGACCCTGCCCGACCACAAGACCGTCGTTCTCGATGTCATTCCCACCGCAGAAAACCTCGCGCTGACCGCTTTCAAGCTGCTCGACCCCGCCTATCAAAACACTTACGGCAAGCACTTGAAACTGGAGAAAATCCGCCTGTTCGAGACCCCCAACAACTGGGCTGACTGCCTGCACGCTTAAATTTTTCTGGACAGGTTGGGCTGCATGATGGAGAATGCGCGCCTTCAAAACGGCGGCGCAGCTTCGTGCAGTTTTGTTGACCCCCCGAATGGAAGTGTGGCCGAGCGGTTTAAGGCACTAGTCTTGAAAACTAGCGAGGATGAGAGTCCTCCGTGAGTTCGAATCTCACCGCTTCCGCCAGAACACCGTTTCAACCAGTCTCGAAGAAACACCTAAACCCGCATGGCTACCTGCTTTGGCGGTTTTTTTTTGCCCGGAACATCGTAAGCGATCCGGGCAATCCTGTCAGTCAGTCGGTCGTGGGGCTGACACTGAAACCCCTTACCGGCACAAATCATGCCCGGCAATTATCAGTCTAACGGTCATGGCAAGTTTGCCGCCCCCGATAATGAAACTTGCCATGACCGTTTCCCTCACCTCAATCCTCTCCCAGAGGGAGAGGAGGCAATCGAATCGCTTCGCGAGTTTCACGTTAAGTAAACACTGATTTATTCGTCATTCCGGCGTAGGCCGGAATCCAGCGTCCTGATTAAAAAAGGTTTCCGCAAAAGCGGAAACGACAAGATCGAATAAATCAGTGTTTCCCTAAGCAAACCGCTTTGCAGCCGAAGGAGTAATCGCGTTTGTTTGTCTTCAGTTGATCATTCAGATCATCCAGAAACTGGCCTGGCACCTCAACCGAGCTCATGACCGTCCCTCTGCGCGCTGGCGCAGCACGCGCCACAGCCACGCAACCGACAACAACGCCGCCACCGCCGCCAACCACAGCGGCCAGCGCACCGGCCTGTTCCACGCGCGGCGCAACCTGTCGCGCTCAATCGCATCCACGCGCCAGTATTTGAGTTTGTTGTTGGCCATCACGTTAGGTTTGACGTTGTGCAACCAGCCGTGTTGCAGGACGTAATTCTTGGGATGGAAACCCCATAACCAGGGCGAATCGCGGCGCAGGATTTCCAGCATCCGGTCTATGATTGCCTGCCTTTGCGGACTGTTTTCCATGTTTTTCATCTGCTCGAACAGACGGTCATATTCCGGGTTGCTGTAGTTGGCGGCATTCTCGCCGCCCTTGACGACCTTGCCTTGCGCGCCTTGCAGCAGGAACAAAAAGTTTTCCGGGTCGGGATAATCGGCGTTCCAGCCGAAATAGAACATCTGCGTGTCGCCCCGGCGGATTTTGTCCTGGAAGCGGTTGTAGTCGGTGCTGCGCACGTCCAGTTGCACGCCAATCTTGTCGAACTGCTTGCGCAGCCAGTCGAGGCGCGACTTGTTGCCCACGCCGTTCGCCGTGGTGTCCAGATGGATGACCAGCGGCTGTTTGCTAACCGCGTCCACCCCGCCGGGATAGCCCGCTTCGGCAAGCAGGCGTTTGGCCTCGGCAATGGGTTTACGCACCGCTTTGCCATCCACCCAATCGTAAACAAAATGGTTCAACCCCGCCTCGCCATCGCGATAGCCGAAGATGCCGGGCGGGATCGGCGATTGCGCCGCGATGCCGCGCCCGTTGGCGAAGATGGAGACGAACTCCTCGAAATCCACCGCGATGGCGATGGCGCGACGCAGCCTGGTCGCCCGTTCAGTAGCGCCGCCCACCACCGGGTCGAGCCAGTTAAAGCCGGTGTACATCGTGGAAGTGGCGACGGCGGTGGAGAGCGTGATGCCCTGCTTTTGCATCTCGTCAGTGACGGCCGCTTCGCCGCCCACGCCCACCTGCACCGCCTGATCGAAACTGTCCGAACTGATGCCGGACGCATCGTAATAGCCCTGCAAAAACTTGTTCCAATAGGGGATGGTCTCCTTTTCCAGCGAAAACACCACCTGGTCGGTCAGCGGCAACGGCTTGCCCGCATCCGCCAGCGCATCGCCCGGCTCGCCCTGTGCCGGGTAACGCTCACTGTCGTAATTGGGATTTCGGGTCAACACCATGCGCCGGTTCGGGTCGTTCTCCGACAAATAATACGGCCCGCTGCCCACTGGCCACCAGTCCAGCGTCAAATTGCGTTCCTTCATGCCAGGCTGGGCGTAAAAACGCTCGGCCTCCTGCGGCATGGGCGCGAAGAATGGCATCGCCAGCCAGTAGGCGAACTGCGGGTATTTGCCTCGCACCGTGATGCGGTAAGCCGTATCGCTCACTATTTGCACGCCGGACAGCGGGTAGGCATTCAGGTCGAGGTAAGCGCCGGGATGCTGCCGCGCTGCCCGTTGCAGGGTGGCGGCATACTCCTTCAGCCCGACGATGTATTCACCCATTACCCCGGCGATCGGCGTGTGCAAATCCGGATGAACCAACCGTTTGATTTGATAGACATAATCTGCCGCCGTCACGCGCCGCGTGGCGCGCTGCGAAAAATCATTCAGCGTGTGGATAGCGGACAACGCGCCAGCAGGCTGTGCCAGATTCCCCGCCACGAAAGCCGGATGCGGCTGATAGCGCATGTCAGGATTGAGATGGATTTCATACACGCTGAAAGCGATTGCCCCGGCGGGCGCGTTATCCGGCAACGGCTGGCGCTGGCCGTCCAGGTAAGTGACCACAGGCATCGCGCTGGCCGCCAGCGGCACCAGTTGATACGGACGTTTCAGGTAATGGTATTGCAGCGGCGGCGCGTAGATATTGGCGAGAAAGTCATACTCGTTTTCGCTGTACGCCTGCGCCGGATCGAGATGCTTGGGGCGTTCGGTGAACGCCGTATAAAGGATGGACTTACCCGCATCCGTCGCCGGATAGGGGTTGTTCCACCCGTCGCAGGCGGGCAGCAGCAGGAGCAACCAGCAAGTAAGCCAATAATTCGGGAGACGTTTCATGGCGCGAGAGTGTAGCGGAATCGGTCAGCCCCGTCATGGGCATGGTTGACAGGGTACGCAGTTTGCACAACACTGCGCGCCGCAAATCCCCGCGCATTACCCAACACAAAACCCATGAATACAGACTGGCAGAACTTCCTTACCCGACAGGGCGCGACCCTGAATTCAGGCATCGCCCAACATTTTGGCGACCCCGCCGCCGAACTGGCGGCTACCGCGCAAACCACGGTGCTGTGCGACCTGAGTCAATTCGCCACGCTGCGCGCCAGCGGCATTGAAGCGCAAGCCTTTCTGCAAAACCTGTTGAGCAACGACATTCGCGAAGTAGACACCAGCCGCGCGCAATGGTCCAGCTTCAATACCGCCAAGGGCAGAATGCTGGCGACGTTTTTGATCTGGCGCGAGGGCGACGACTACCTGCTGCAACTGCCGGTCACGCTGGCAGAGGCGCTGCGCAAAAAACTGGGCATGTATGTGCTGCGCGCCAAAGTCAACCTGAGCGACGCGAGCAACGACTTGATTTCATTGGGTTTATCTGGAGAACAGACACAAGCGATATTGCGGCAGCATGGCATCGCGCTACCGCAACGGCGACTCGACAGCGCGCCTATCAACGACCCGGCCGGTAATGTCATCCGCCTGGACGACACCCGCTTCCAGCTCAACGTCACGCCCGAACACGCGCAAACGCTTTGGCTGGCCTTGTCCAGCCAGGCCAGACCCGTCGGCAGCACGTGCTGGGACTGGCTCAACGTGCGCGCCGGGATTCCTGTCATCCTGCCGCAGACACAGGAACAGTTCGTCCCGCAAATGGCGAATCTGGACTTGATCGGCGGCATCAACTTCAAGAAGGGCTGCTACCCCGGACAGGAAATCGTCGCGCGTATGCACTACCTGGGTCGCCTCAAGCGCCGCATGTATCTGGCGCATGTCGCGAGCGACGTGATGCCGCAGGCGGGCGACGAGGTGTTCAGCGCGGATATGGCCGAACCCGGCGACGGACTCGCTCAGTCCTGCGGCATGATCGCCAACGCCGCCGCAGCGCCCGGCGGCGGCTACGACGTACTGGCGGTGGTGCAGATCAGCAGCCGCGAAACGCAGACCCTGCACCTGAAATCATTACAGGGCGCGCCACTGACCTTTGCAGATTTACCCTACTCGCTGGCATGAACCTGCCCGCCCAGCTTTTTACCCACGACGTGCTATGGCTGGGCAACCTGCTGTTTTTTATCGTGCTGGTACAAGCCTTGAAACGGGTGGAATGGCGCGACCTGCTGGGCAACGAAACCCGCACCAGCGCGCTGGTTGCGCTGTTGCTGTTCACTCCGGTTTTCTGGCATCTCAATGCGGGCATCCATCCCGGTTTCAACTTTCACCTGATCGGCGCTACCCTGTTTCTGCTGATATTCGGCTGGCCGGTCGCGCTGCTCGCCCTGACGCTGGTGATGCTGGCCACCTGGCTGTACGCCGGCATAGACCTCGCGTCAATCGGCCTCAACGGCCTGATGATGCTGGGCGTACCGATGCTGTTCAGCGAAGCCCTGCTGCGTTTCAGCCAGCGTGTGCTACCGAAAAACTTCTTTGTATTCGTGCTGCTGAATGGGTTCGCCGGTGCAGGATTGGCGACCCTCGCGATGATCGCCGCCACCACGCTGTTATTACTGGGGTTCAGCCACTACACCTGGCCGCAGATTCAATACCATTACTTCATCCCGGCACCCATCCTGATCTTCGCCGAAGCCTTCGCCACCGGCGCGTTCATCACCGCCTTCACCGTTTCCCAGCCGGAGGCAGTAAAAAATTTCAGCGTGGCCGACTATTTAACGGGCAAATGAACGTCAACCTCATCCTGACGTGCGGCAAGCCGGCATCCATGAATATCCCGCCTTCCTCGACAAATTCGAAGCGCTGATAAAACCTGACGGCAGGGAGCTGCGCGTCCAGATACACCTGCGGGAAATCGTGCGACTGCGCATAGTCCAGCAACGCTTCCATGATGGCACTGCCAACCTTTTGCCTGCGCCACTGCGGCAACACGGCGATGCGCCCGATATGCCCGTCCGCCCCCATCCGTCCACAGCCTATCGCCGCGCCTTGCGGGGTCAGCACCAGCGCGTGGCGGCAAGCGTCGTCCCGTCCGTCCCATTCGAGTTCGGCGGAGACACCCTGCTCACGGATAAACACTGCCTCGCGCACCTTGCGGAGCAGATACTCGCCATCGTGCCAGCAGACCAGACTAACGGTAAAAGCGTTGCTCATGCCGCACCTCCCCAATCACCCTTACTCGACGATCTCAACAGCCGTGCCGACCGGCACGCGCTCAAACAGTTCCAGCAAATCCGCGTTGCGCATACGGATGCAGCCATGCGATCCCGCCACGCCCACCGGCACAGCATCCGGCGTACCGTGCAGGTAAATATAGCGGCGCATGGTATCCCTTTTGCCGAGACGGTTGAATCCCGCTTCGCAGCCGGACAGCCACAGGATGCGCGTCAGTATCCAGTCGCGCCCGGGAAACTGCGCGCCCAGTTCCGGCGTATAGATTTCACCGCTCGGACGACGGCGCACGAACACGGCATTTTCCGGGCAACCCGCGCCGATTTTGGCGCGGACGAGATGCCGTCCGCGCGGCGTGCAGAAGCTGCCGGACACCTCGCCCGCCCCTCTCAAGGCGGTGGAAACGGCATAACGGCGCACCACTCGCCCCGCGTCGTCAAACAAGTCGAGCCTCTGGGTGGATAGGCGGACAACAATTTTCATGATCGCTTTTGTTGCGCGCGGCGCAAGGCGAAAAAATGACTCAACATTAAACCACACTCTTCGGCCAGCACCCCGCCCTTCACTTCGGCATGATGATTCAGGCGCGCTTCGGCGAATGCATCCAGCACACTGCCGCACGCGCCGGTCTTGTGATCCGGCGCGCCATACACCACCCGCGCGATACGGGCATGCATGATCGCGCCGGCGCACATCAGACAGGGTTCCAGCGTAACGAACAGCTCGCAGCCCGGCAGACGGTAATTGCCAAGGTATTGAGCCGCAGCGCGCAGCGCCCGCATCTCGGCGTGGGCGGAGGGGTCGTGGCATGAGATCGGCGCGTTGCAGCCGCGCCCGATGACAAGGCCGTCCTTCACCACCAGCGCGCCAACCGGCACTTCGCCCAGCGTTTGCGCCTGCCGTGCCAACAGCAGCGCCTCGCGCATAAACAATTCGTCGCTCATTCAGGAAAGTTTTGCTAATCCAAGGGACGCAACCGTAGCACAACGACAGCAGGTTGACGAAGTTGAATTTTGTAAAAAGCAGCAAAAATTCAATTTTGCAGAAAAAAATTGGTGTCCTGCGACGGCTGCACCGGCCTGGCCGTCATCTCTGCTTCCGGCGCGCCGCGCCCCGACGACGACACGATGTCACCAGACTACGATGCCGCTTGCCTTTATCGCGATTATTGTCAAGAATGGCGACACCTTTTTGAAAGTTGAGCCATGCCACAAGATCCAGTCACACATCTTCCCGGAACACCTTTTCCTGACTTTTCCCTGCCCGCCACCAACGGGTATACCTTCGCACTCTCCGCCTGCCGTGGCAAACTTCTGGTCATCTATTTCTACCCCAAGGACAACACGCCGGGCTGCACCACCGAGGCGCAACAATTCCGCGATCTGTATGCGGAATTTCAGCGGGCAAATTGCGCTGTGGTGGGCGTTTCCCGCGACAGCCTCAAGTCACATGAGAACTTCAAGGCCAAGTTCACCCTGCCCTTCGAGTTGCTGTCCGATGCAGATGAGACCGTCTGCGAACTGTTCGGCGTGATGAAACTGAAAAACATGTACGGCAAGCAGGTGCGCGGCATCGAGCGCAGCACCTTCGTGCTGGATGGCAGCGGCGTACTGCGCCGCGAATGGCGCGGTCTCAAGGCAGACGGCCACGCTCAGGAAGTGCTGGATTTCGTTACAACCCTAAACTAAAGGAACGTCATGCCAAAACGTAACAATGCCCAACCCGATACCAAGCTGTTCGTGCTGGACACCAACGTGTTGCTGCACGACCCGACCAGCCTGTATCGTTTCGAGGAACACGACATCTGCCTGCCGATGTTCGTGCTGGAAGAACTGGACAACAAGAAGAAAGGCATGACCGAAGTGGCGCGCAACGCGCGCCAGGTTAGCCGTTTTCTGGACGAAATCGTCAACGATGCGCCGCGCAACATCGAGGAAGGCATCGCGCTGCGCTCCGACGCGCACCCGAACAGCACCGGGCGGCTGTTTCTGCAAACCAGCCTCATCAGGCACGAGTTGCCGCAGAATCTCGAACTCGGCAAGGCCGACAACGCGATTCTGGGGGTCATCATCGGCTTGCAACAGCAGCAACCCGAACGCGCGGTCATCCTGGTCAGCAAGGACATCAACATGCGCATCAAGGCGCGTGCGCTGGGGCTGGAGGCGCAGGACTACTTCAACGACAAGGTGCTGGAAGACACCGACCTGCTGTATACCGGTTCGCTGGAACTGCCCGCGAATTTCTGGGAAACACATGGCAAGGAGCTGAAATCCTGGCAAAAGGACGGACACACTTATTACCAGATACAGGGGCCGTTGTGCGGCGCGTTCTTCATTAACCAGTTTGTCTTCAAGGAAGATGACACGCCGTTTCACGCCATCGTGCTGGAACAAAACGATACCTCCGCCCTGCTGCGCACGCTCACCGATTACACCAACAGCAAACACAACGTGTGGGGTATCGTCGCGCGCAACCGCGAGCAGAACTTCGTGCTGAACCTGTTGTTGGATCCCGAGATTGATTTCGTCACCCTGCTGGGTCAGGCGGGTACGGGCAAGACGCTGCTGACGCTGGCGGCGGGTCTGATGCAAACGCTTGAAGCCAAACTGTATTCTGAAATCATCATCACCCGCGTGACCGTGCCGGTCGGCGAAGACATCGGCTTTTTGCCCGGCACCGAAGAAGAAAAGATGACCCCGTGGATGGGCGCGCTGGACGACAATCTGGACGTGCTGAACAAGAACGACGATGAAGCCGGCGACTGGGGGCGTGCGGCAACGCGCGATTTGATCCGCTCACGCATCAAGATCAAGTCGCTCAACTTCATGCGCGGTCGCACTTTCCTCAACAAATACATCATCATAGACGAGTCGCAAAACCTCACGCCGAAACAGATGAAGACCCTGATCACCCGCGCCGGTCCCGGCACCAAGGTGGTGTGCATGGGCAACATCGCGCAGATAGATACCCCTTACCTCACCGAAGGCAGTTCCGGCCTGAGCTACGTGGTGGATCGTTTCAAAGGCTGGGCGCACGGCGGCCACGTCACCCTGCTGCGCGGCGAACGGTCGAGGCTGGCAGATCACGCCGGCGAGGTCTTATGAACCCGGCCAAGCTCGACAAAACCGATGCCGAATGGCGCGCAACGCTCACGCCAGAACAATATCGGGTGTGCCGCCAGTGCGGCACGGAGCCGCCTTTCACGGGTAAATATTGGGATTGCCACGACGCGGGGACTTACCATTGCGCGTGCTGTAATGAGCCTTTGTTCGAGTCGTCCTGTAAATTTGATTCGGGCAGCGGCTGGCCGAGTTTCTGGCGGTCGCAGCGCACCGGAAACGTGACGACCCGCAGTGACACCCGCCACGGCATGAGCCGCGAGGAAGTCTGCTGCGGCAAATGCGGCGCGCATCTCGGTCATGTTTTCGCCGATGGCCCGCAACCCACCAGACTGCGCTATTGCATCAATTCCGCCTCACTCAACCTGACCGACGACTAAACCATGAAATTACTGTTCGACCTGTTCCCTGTCCTGCTGTTTTTTATCGCCTTCAAAATCAAGGGCATCTATATCGCTACCGCGATCGCCATCGCCGCGACCCTCTTCCAGATCATCTGGGCGAAAGTCCGGCACGGCAAAGTGGACACCCTGCTGTGGGTGAGTTTTGCCATCATCGGGATATTCGGTGGCGCGACCCTGTTCTTGCACGACGAGACTTTCATCAAATTCAAACCCAGCGTGCTGTACTGGCTGTTCTCGGCAATCCTGCTGGGTTCGAACCTGTTCTTCAAAAAGAACCTGATGCAAGCCTTGCTGGGCGAAAAAATGGCGCTGCCGCTGCGGGTGTGGAATCGCCTGAATCTGGGCTGGAGCCTGTTTTTTGCCGTACTCGGTTTTATCAACCTGTATGTGGCGTTCAATTACTCCACCGACACCTGGGTCAATTTCAAACTGTTCGGCTTCACCGGACTGATGCTGGTGTTCATCGTCGGGCAGAGCGCCTGGCTGGCGAAGTATGTGGATGAAAATAAGGAGGAAAACTGATGCTCTACATCATCATCGGAGAAGACACCCCGGACAGTCTGGCGAAACGCGTGGCATCGCGCCCCGCCCATCTGGCACGCTTGCAGGCGCTTCAGGCACAGGGATGCCTGCTGCTGGCAGGCCCCTTCCCCGCCGTGGATGCCGAAGACCCGGGGGCGGCGGGCTATACCGGCAGCCTGATCGTGGCCGAATTCCCCTCGCTGTCCGAGGCGCAAGCGTGGGCGGATGCCGAGCCTTATCTGGCAAGCGGCGTGTACGCACAAGTCACCGTGCGACCCTTCAAAAAAACCCTGCCCGCATGAGCATACCCATGAGCATCCTGGAAAAGATGCGCGCACGCCTTGCCGTGCTGCAACCGCTTAGCGTGAAAATCGAGGACGAAAGCCATTTCCATGCCGGACACGCCGGTGCGCAGGCGGGAGGAGGTCATTACCTGCTGCACATCGTCAGCGCGCAATTCATCGGTAAGAGTACGATTGCGCGCCACCGTATGATATATTCCGCGCTGGGAGAAATGATGAAGCGCGACATACACGCACTCAACATACAGGCACACACGCCCGACACCGTTTGATTTATTCAGGCATTTATTTTAAAAGGATTAACATCTTGAAAACAAAGAAATTTGCAACACTGGTCGTGCTGGCAACACTGACAATCAACCCCGCTTTTGCCACCGACAAACCTGCCGCCGTGGTGAACGGCGTAGCGATCTCCCAGCAACGCGTCGAAATGAACGTAAAAGGCGCGGTCGCCCAGGGTCAGGCTGACAGCCCGGAATTGCGCAAAGCCATCCGTGAAGACTTGATCAGCCGCGAAGTGATGGTGCAGGCAGCCGGCAAAAACGGTCTGGACAAGACAGCCGAGGTCGCCCAGCAAATGGAAATCGCCAAACAAACCGTCCTGGTCAATGCCTACGTGCAGGATGTCCTGAAGAAAAATCCCGTCAGCGAAGATCAGCTCAAGAAAGCCTACGAAACGCTCAAGACCAAACTGGGTGACAAGGAATACAACGCGCGTCACATCCTGGTGGCAAGCGAAGCCGAAGCGAAGGACATCATCGCAAAACTTGGCAAAAAAGCCAAATTTGAACAACTGGCGAAAAGCTCCATTGATACCGGTTCTGCCGCGCAGGGTGGCTCATTGGGCTGGACGGTACCGAAGAATTTTGTCGAACCCTTCGCCAACGCCTTGCTGAACCTGAAAAAAGGCGAGTACACCAGGACTCCGGTAAAAACACAATTCGGCTGGCACGTCATCAAACTGGACGATGTCCGTTTACTGAAAGTACCCGGTTACAACGAGCTGAAACCGCAGTTGCAGCAACGCCTGCAACAACAGGCAATCCAGAAAGCGGTTACCGAGCTGCGCGCAACGGCCAAAATCGAGTAACCCGTCGCCGTCATGTAACGAAAAAATGGACGCTTTCGGGTGTCCTTTTTTTCGCCTGGTTCACCCGGATAGCGGCTATTATTGCCTAGGAGCCTGTCGGACTTCTTT
>JAVHSF010000271.1:0-4429 GCA_036172035.1 Gallionella sp.
CAAGCGTCCCAGCCTGTTTCTGCTGCTCACCAACCACTAATGCCGCATTTATATATTCATTTAGTTGCCCTGGAACGTGCTTTCTGGTATTAAAGCGGACTTAATTTTTTTCACGTCGGAGAAGCATAATGTCGGAACTGTCATTAAAGTCTATCGCCCCTTACCAGGCTCAACCAGGCGAGGAATATATGAACCAAAAACAGCGAGATCATTTTCGCCAAGTTTTGAACCACATCAAATCTGGCCTGGGTGAGGATATTGATCGTACCGTACATACCATGCAGGAAGAAGCCACCGCTTTTGCCGACCCTAATGATCGCGCCACACAAGAATCCGACATCAGTCTGGAACTGCGCAGTCGTGATCGAGAACGAAAACTCATCAAAAAAATCAATGAGATGCTTGCCAAAATTGATGCCGATGAGTATGGCTACTGCGACAACTGCGGCATAGAAATCGGCTTGGGCAGACTTGAAGCACGACCCACCGCAACACAGTGCATAGACTGCAAATCACTGGACGAAATCCGTGAAAAGCAGGTCGCCAAGTAATTTGCTTTTCTAGCTTTGCCGAGCTGCTTGCATAAAGCATCTCACAAACAAAAGCCCCGCCAATATGGCGGGGCTTTTTTACTTCATCTGTTTTAGGGAAGCGCTGATTTATTCGATTTTGTCGTTCCCGCGCAGGCGGGAACCCAGTCAGATAAAGACACTGGATACCGGCCTACGCCGGTATGACGAATAAATCAGCATATCCTTAGAACTTATTCGGCAACAGTTTCGGCAACAGTGGCAGACTTGGCTTCCGGGGCTGGCAACAACGCCTTCATGCTCAATTTCATACGGCCTCTTTCATCCATTTCCAGCAATTTGACGCGTACCACCTGACCATCCTTGAGATAATCGGAAACACTGTTAACACGCTCATGCGCAATCTGTGAAATATGCAACAAACCATCCTTGCCCGGCAAAATGTTGATCAGCGCACCAAAGTCCAATAATTTGACTACCGGGCCTTCGTATATCTTGCCAACCTCGACATCCATCACGATATCTTCGATGCGTTTCTTGGCGGCTTCAGCGGCCTCACCACTGACGCTGGAGATAGTGATATTGCCTTCGTCATCAATATCAATTGTCGAGCCAGTCTCTTCAGTCAGCGCACGGATAACCGCACCGCCCTTACCGATCACGTCACGAATTTTTTCAGGATTGATCTTCATCTTGATCATGCGCGGCGCAAATTCTGACAATTCACTGCGCGCCCCCGACATGGAGGCTTTCATCAAACCAAGAATATGCATACGACCCTCGCGAGCCTGAGTCAAAGCAGCCTGCATGATGTCGCGGGTAATACCATTGATCTTGATGTCCATTTGCAGGGCGGTAATACCGGTTTCAGAACCTGCCACCTTGAAATCCATGTCGCCCAAATGATCTTCATCACCCAGAATATCGGTCAACACTGCAAAACGGTTACCTTCCTTAATCAAGCCCATCGCGATACCAGCCACATGCGCCTTGAGCGGCACACCGGCATCCAGCATGGACAGGCAACCGCCACAGACGGAAGCCATCGAGCTTGAACCATTCGATTCGGTAATTTCCGAAACGATACGGATAGCGTAGCCAAAATCTTCGGTCTTGGGCAGCACGGCAGCCAAAGCGCGTTTGGCAAGACGACCATGACCGATTTCACGACGCTTGGGTGTACCAACACGTCCTGTTTCGCCTGTTGCGTAAGGGGGAAAATTGTAATGCAGCATAAATGAATCGGTGTATTCACCCTGCAAGGCATCAATCTTTTGCGCATCACGCATACTACCCAGCGTGGCGACCACGATCGCTTGCGTTTCACCACGCGTAAACAGACTAGAGCCATGAACGCGTGGCAACACGCTATTACGAATAGTAATTTTGCGCACTGTACGCGTATCACGACCATCAATGCGAGGTTCGCCATTAAGCACCTGACCGCGAACAATCTTGGCTTCCAGCGAACTAAATATTTCGTTGACGTGATTCTTTTCCAGATCAGCGGATACAGCCGCCATCACTTTAGCGTGAACCGCAGCGATTGCCACGGTACGTTCCTGCTTGGAGCGAATTTGGTAGGCCTGCTGCAAACCTGCCTCAGCCAATTCGGCAATCTGCGCAATCAACGCCTCATCCCTGGCTGGCGCAACCCAATCCCACTCCGGCTTGCCTACTGCTTCAGCCATTTCATTGATAGCCTGAATGACAGTTTGCATCTGTTCGTGTCCGAACATCACCGCACCCAACATCACTTCTTCCGTCAATTGCTGCGCTTCTGATTCGACCATCAACACGGCTCGGTCAGTACCGGCTACCACCAAGTCCATTTGCGATGTTTTCAACTCTGTTGCAGTCGGGTTGAGCAAATACTTGCCATCGGCATAGCCCACGCGAGCTGCACCTATCGGACCTTCAAAAGGAATGCCCGAAATAGCCAACGCAGCGGATGCACCTATCATGGCCGGAATGTCAGAATCAATTTCGCTGTCCGACGACATGACAGTGGCAACGATTTGTACTTCGTTGTAAAAGCTTTCCGGAAACAGCGGACGCAGCGGACGATCAATCAGACGCGATGTCAAAATCTCTTTTTCGCTAGGACGACCTTCACGCTTGAAGAAACTGCCAGGAATCTTTCCCGCAGCATAAGTCTTTTCCTGATAATCCACTGTCAGAGGGAAAAAGTCCTGATCCGGTTTGGCATCCTGACGCCCCACTACAGTAACCAACACCACGGTATCATCCAGACTAACCAGCACAGCACCACTCGCCTGGCGGGCAATTTCGCCCGTTTCCAGTGTCAATTGATGATTACCAAACGCTAATGTTTTTTTATAACAACTCAAGATAGACCTCTCTCAGACATGCGTGATACGCAACCGCATCATGCAAAAATAGACAAAACAACGAACCAGACAAAGATGCCGCCGCTGCTCAACCAAGCACACTACCGCTCTGACTTTCGTTTGCAATCAAACGAAACGCAAACGCCCCGTATATGCGTCTCGCCAAACAACAAGGGTCGCTACCGCGACCCACTGACCACTACTTACGAATTGACAGACGTTGAATCAAAGTTTGATAACTCGCTTCATTTTCACGCCTGAGGTAATCGAGCAACTTACGACGACGACTAACCAAACGCAACAGACCGCGACGGGAATGGTGATCCTTGGCATTGACCTTGAAGTGGTCAGTCAGGTAAGTAATACGTGCCGTGATCAAAGCCACTTGCACTTCAGGGGATCCCGTATCTGCCGGGGTACGTTGATAGTCTGTTACGATTTGCGCTTTTTGCGCGGCGGTAATTGCCATTGGTTTTGCTCTCCTAAAAAAAGTCCCGCATTGTAACCTCGAATAAGGTCACTGCTCAATAATATTTTCCATAAAATTGATTTTTGCAGCCTGTTTTGCCACGTTGGCCAGCAATCTATCCGGCGCAACGCGACGACCTTGTTGCACACCGGTTCCGATAAAACCAGCCGGACCATACAGTCCAATCTTGCCATCAGGCAAACCCGTATCCAAACCTAGACGTTGCCCCTGTGCGAGACGCTTAATCTGTACCGCATCCAGCAGCAATTTAGGCATATCCGGCATTAAATCATCTATCGGCAACAAGCAAGCCAGACGCTCAATGTCCGTCATTTTGGCCAATTGCGCTAACGTGTAGCCCGCCGCCAAGGAAAAATGCGCGATGTCAGTACGCCGCAAGGCAATTAAATGTGCGCCACAACCCAGCGCCTCACCTATATCTTCTGCCAAAGTACGCACATAAGTACCCTTGCTACAACGCACCGATATTTCCATTTCAAAGCCGTCATACTGGTTCATTGCCAGTTCGTGAATAACCACCTCACGCAGCTCGCGCTCGATGGTGATTCCTTTGCGGATATATTCGTAAAGCGGCTTCCCATGGTGCTTGAGCGCACTATGCATGGGCGGTAACTGCTGGATTGCGCCACAAAATCTTTCTATCACAGCATCAAGTTCGGACCTCGAGAAAGTGATGGGGCGTTCCTTGACGATTTCACCCTCCGCATCCCCTGTTGTAGTCGTCTGTCCTAACCGCAGCATCGCCGTATAGGTTTTATCCGCATCCAGCAAGGCGGTTGAAAACTTGGTCGCCTCACCAAAACAAATCGGCAACAAACCCGTAGCCAACGGATCCAGTGTGCCGGTATGCCCGGCTTTCTCGGCTTGAAACAAGCGGCGCACCTTTTGCAACGCAGTATTTGAACTGAGTTCCAGCGGCTTATCGAACAACAACACGCCGTCCAGTGAACGCCAGGTTTGCGCCATCGGCCTACTACTGCTTTTCATCAAGGTGCGAATGTGAATCGCTGGCTACCGCCTGTTCCAAACGAATATCGCTGGCTACCGCCTGCTCTATC
>JAVHSF010000271.1:4529-16138 GCA_036172035.1 Gallionella sp.
ATCGCTGGCTACCGCCTGTTCCAAACGAATATCGCTGGCTACCGCCTGCTCTATCAATTGCGACAAATGACTGCCACGCTCAACCGAAGCGTCATAAACAAAATGCAATTGCGGCATGATGCGCAGCTTGATGCTGTGTGCCAACTGGCTGCGCAAGAAACCTGCAGCGCGATCCAAACCCTGCTGAGCCTCTTCGTTTTTGCCATCCAGTCTGGTAAAAAAAATCTTGGCATGAGAATAATCACCCGCCACCTCAACGCCGGTGATTGTCACCAGACGCACGCGGGGATCATTGAGTTCAAGACGCACCAATTCGGCTATCTCGCGTTGGATTTGCTGTCCAACGCGGTCTGTTCTCGCAAAGTTCGCCATTACAAAGTCCGTGCCACCTCAACGATTTCATAGGCTTCCAGCTTATCGCCGACTTCCAGATCGTTGAAATTCTTCACTGACAACCCGCATTCGAAGTTGGATTTAACTTCCTTGACATCATCCTTAAAGCGCTTCAAGGAATCCAGTTCACCTTCGTGAATCATGGTTTTGCCGCGCATCACACGCACCTTGCAACCGCGCTTGACGATACCTTCAAGAACCATACAACCGGCAATCGTACCAATCTTGGAAACCACAAAGACTTGACGAACTTCAACTACACCGAGGGCAACTTCCTTCTTTTCAGGAGCCAACATGCCGGACAATGCTGTTTTTATTTCATCTACCATTGCATAAATAATGCTGTAATTATGGATTTTCACACCTGTTGATTCCGCCAATTTACGTGCAGGCGCATCCGTACGGGTATTGAAACCGATCAAAATAGCCTTGGATGCCAAAGCCAGATTGATGTCAGACTCGTTGACCGAACCGACACCACAGTGAATCAAGTTGACTTTAACTTCGGCGGTAGAAAGCTTCAGCAACGCTTGAGCGATCGCTTCGGCAGAACCCTGCACATCCGCCTTGACAATCAACGACAGCGTGCTGACTTCGCCTTCAGCCATATTGTCAAACATGTTTTCCAGCTTGGCGGCTTGTTGCAGCGCCAACTTATCGCCGCGATATTTGCCTTGACGGAACAAGGCAATTTCACGAGCACGCTTTTCGTCTGACAATACCATTAGCATTTCACCGGCATCCGGCACATCGGACAGCCCCTGAATCTCAACGGGAATAGACGGCCCCGCCTCGGTAACAGTCTTGCCGTTTTCGTCCAGCATGGCGCGTACGCGACCAAACACCGAACCAACCAGCACCGCATCGCCGCGTTTCAATGTACCCGACTGGATCAGCACAGTCGCAACTGCGCCCTTTCCCCTGTCCAAACGAGCCTCGATAACCAACCCCTTGGCATTACAAGCGCGGGGAGCTTTCAATTCCAGCAATTCTGCTTGCAGCAACACCGTTTCAAGCAATTGATCAATACCCTGACCGGTTTTGGACGACACTTCAACAAACATCACATCACCACCCCAGGCTTCAGGAACAACACCTTCGGAAACCAGCTCCTGCTTGACGCGCTCCATATTCGCATCGGCCTTATCGGCCTTGGTAATGGCAACAACCAATGGCACATGGCCTTCACGGGCGTGAGCAATAGCTTCCTTGGTTTGCGGCATCACGCCATCGTCAGCCGCAACCACCAGAACAACGATGTCAGTTGCTTTGGCACCACGTGCACGCATGGCGGTAAATGCCTCGTGACCAGGCGTATCCAAAAAAGTAACCATGCCACGCGGAGTATCAACGTGATAGGCACCAATATGCTGCGTAATGCCACCCGCCTCACCGGACACTACGCGTGTACGGCGAATATAATCGAGCAGGGAAGTCTTACCGTGATCCACATGCCCCATAACCGTAACAACGGGTGCACGACCCTCTGAAACCACGTCGTGATGCTCCTCATCAGCAATCAAATAAGCATCAGGATCATCCAGCTTGGCAGCCTTGGCAACGTGTCCCATTTCTTCTACTACGATCATTGCGGTTTCCTGGTCGAGTACTTGATTGATGGTCACCATCATGCCCATTTTCATCAAAACTTTGATAACTTCAACCGCCTTGACGCTCATCTTTTGCGATAGTTCAGCAACATTAATCGTTTCAGGAACGGCAATTTCATGCACTACGGTTTCGGTAGGCAAATTAAAAGCATGACTCGGCTCAATCGTTGCATGTTTGGTATGCTTGCCATACTTGGGTGAACGAACCGGTGCTTGCCAAGCGACCTCCTTCTCGGCCGTCTTGGCAACAGCGCGCTTTTTGCTGGCTTTATCATCATGAACTACGGGAGCCGCCTTCGTGACAGCTTTAGGCTTCCAACTCGGCTTTGTCACCTTATCCCCAGGACGCAAGGCAGGTTTATGCAAAGTGCCTTGAGAAACATCTTTTGTCACTGTTTTAGCTGATTTTTCCGCAACTTCAACAGCATTCACGTCAACTGGCGCTGCAACCGCTCCAAACGACCGGGCAGGATTCGCCTCCCCAACCACATCCGCAGCAACGGTTGTCACCACAGAGTCAGCCACAACTTTAGCCTTGACGGGTACTTCAGCCTTGACGGGTACGATAGCCTCTGCGACCACGGACACATCCTGGGCGGACTTTTCAGCTTTGCGCTTATTACGCTCTTGTTTAGCGAACAACTCAGCCGCCTGACGTTCTGCCAGCGCAGCCTGCAATTTAGCCTCTTGCTCACGCGCATCCAGCTCAACCGCCCCCAAGACTTTTAACTGTTCGACACCACTTGACTGGACGGCAGCGACAGGAGACTCGACGACCTGTGGTTTGAGTGGCGCAACCACGCGATGCTTACGCACTTCAACCTGAATCGTGCGCGCACGTCCAGACCGATCAGAACTTTGAATTTCAGTAGTTTCGCGTCGAGTCAGTGTTATTTTTTTGGGAGAATGATTTGCGCCATGCGCCTGACGCAAATGCTCAAGCAACATCGCCTTGTCTTTTTCCGACACTTCGGCAGATGCATCCGCTTGCTTGCTACCAGCTGCTTGCAACTGCTCCAACAACAAGCCTACCGGCAGATTAAGCTCATCAGCAAATTGTGCTACGTTTAATTTTCCCATTACCATCCTTTAAACAACCTTAACCAACTCAACGGAGCCTTAAAAACCTCCGGCAGCAACAAGTCACCGCATCGCCCGACACGCACTCTCTACACCAACCATAAAATAGATTCGCACGATCAACACTCCGGCTCCAGACATCATCACTACATTTTTAAACTCACGTTACTCAAACCAGGGCGCACGTGCCGCCATAATCAATGCATTCGCACGGTTTTCCCCCAAGCCCGACAACTCGACCAATTCAGCCACATCCAAATCGGCCAATTGTTCTTGAGTTACCACGCCCTTGGCAGCCAAATCCCGCGCCAAATCATCATCCATACCTTCCAACTTCAGCAAATCTCCAATACCATGCTCGACTTGTTCTTCATTAACCAAAGCCGCCGTCAACAAGGCGTTGCGCGCACGACTACGCAATTCGTTAATAGTCTCCTCGTCAAATGATTCAATTTCCAACATTTCTTCCAGCGGCACATAGGCAACTTCTTCCACCGTAGTAAAACCTTCCTGCACAAGAATATCAGCGACTTCTTCGTCAACATCAAGTTTTCCCATCAACAGGGTGCGAGTCTTGACAAACTCTTCTTCATGCTTCTCGTTTGCCTGATCAACCGTCATGATATTAAGATTCCATCCGGTCATTTCGCTGGCCAATCGCACGTTTTGACCGCCGCGACCGATCGCTTGCGCCAGATTATCTTCTTCAACCACCACGTCCATACTGTGACGAACCTCATCCACGATGATGCTGCTTACTTCAGCTGGAGCCAATGCGTTGATGACATAAGTAGCGGGGTCTTCAGACCACAAAATAATATCAACCCGTTCACCGGCCAACTCATTAGTGACTCCTTGCACACGAGAACCGCGCATTCCCACACAAGTGCCAATTGGATCTATTCGCGAATCATGTGATTCAACTGCGATTTTGGCACGCGAACCCGCATCACGCGCCGCACCGTGTATCTCCAGCAACTCCTCTTCGATTTCAGGCACTTCCAGCTCAAACAATTTAACCAGCAAATCGTTGGAAGTGCGCGACAAAATCACCTGAGGACCACGCGCAGTGCGATCAATGCGCAACAAATATGCTCTGATACGGTCACCCACACGCATATTCTCTTTGGGAATCATCTGGTCACGCGGCAATAACGCCTCAATCTTGCCAAACTCCACAATCGCATTACCCCGCTCCAGACGCTTGACCGTACCGGAAACAAGATGATCCTTGCGCTCCAGAAATTCAGCGAGTATCTGCTCACGTTCAGCGTCGCGAATTTTCTGGAAAATCACCTGTTTTGCAGCTTGCGCACCGATACGCCCAAAATCTATAGACTCAAGAGGCTCTTCAACAAAATCGCCCAGCTGGATATTTTCATCGCGCTTCCTCGCTTCTTCCAACTTGATATGCAAGTCTGGGGTCTCAAAAGTCTCGTCATCCATCACCTCCCAACGACGGAATGATTCAAACTCACCCGTATTGCGGTTTATCTCAACGCGCACATCCGACTCATCTTCAAACTGCTTCTTGGTTGCAGAAGCCAGCGCGGACTCCAGCGCCGAAAATACGACTTCCTTATCAACGTTCTTTTCGCGCGACAACGCATCTACCAGCAACAAAACATCACGACTCATACAATTCTCCGGATAACTATTCGCCTGTAAGCGACAAGCATTAAATTCTAAAAAGTGGGCACTAAACGTGCCTTGTCCACATTTGCCAATTCAATTTCAAACTGGACACCCTCTACATTCATCTGCAATACACCTTCGTTTACCGCAACGATGATTCCGATAAAATTTTTTCTTGACGCTATCGGCATACGCAATTTGATTTGCGCCTTTTCGCCGACAAAACGGACGAAATCTGCCTCTTTCTTGAGCGGCCGATCCAAACCGGGCGAAGATACCTCAAGACGATCATAGTCAACGTTCTCAACCATAAATAATCGAGTCAGTTGATTGCTGACCACCTGGCAATCTTCCACAACAATCCCTTCCGGCTTGTCAATGAACACACGCATTAAACCGCGCCCGGAGCGTTCCAAATCAACCAACTCATAGCCCAAGCCACTTACCGTCTTTTCCACCAACATCACTACATCCATAATTGCGACCCACAAATAAAAAACGGGCGCTAAGCCCATCTGTAAACCGGTCGGATTATAGCAACACTTACCATTAAAAGGAATTGCTGAAATACAGATTTATTTCATTACATCCCGTTTCGCCTCTTTCCGCACCAAAGCATCTATCGCAACAGCACTCGACATCATCAATCTCTACGGCATGAAAGAGCATCCCGAAGCACAAATATAGCACTGCAAAATTAGAGGAGCCCGTTAATCAAAAATTATCCTGATACCGCACCGTAATTGGATAACGCCAATCCTTTCCATAACCGCGCTCAGTAATTCGAACCCCCACTGCCGACTGTCGGCGCTTGTATTCACTTAGCCTGATCAGGCGAACCACACGACGCACATCCGACTCTGCATAACCGCGTGCGATTATTTCAAGGATGGATAAATTCTTCTCCACATAACATTCCATGATGCCGTCCAGCACCTCATAAGAAGGCAAATTATCCTGATCCGTCTGATCGTGGCGCAACTCAGCACTGGGTGCGCGGATAATGATACGTTCTGGAATGACATACCCCAGCGTATTACGGTAACGAGCCAGACGATAAACCAGCATCTTCCCCACATCCTTCAGAACAGAAAATCCCCCCGCCATATCACCATACAACGTAGCATAGCCGACACTCATTTCGGATTTATTGCCCGTTGTCAGCACCAGCGAACCAAATTTGTTGGACAATGCCATCAGCAAGTTACCTCTGATACGCGCCTGCAAATTCTCTTCAGTAGCATCTTCTGCACACCCCGCAAAACTGGGCTTGAGCATGGCAAGGTAACCCTGAAATATCGGCTCAATGGAAAACTCGTCATAACGCACGCCAAGTATCTTCACCATTTCACGCGAATCATCCAGGCTAATTTGCGCCGTGTAGGGAGAAGGCATCATCACCGCATACACCTTATCGGCACCTAGTGCATCTACCGCGATGGCCAGCGTCAGGGCAGAATCTATACCGCCCGACAAACCCAGCAACACCCCTGGAAAACCATTTTTACCGATGTAATCTTTCAAACCAAGACATAAAGCCTGATAGACGCTTCCCGCCAAATCGGGCAGCTCGGCTATCCGTCCTTCAGGCTGCGCGGTTGCGGAGACATCCAATAAAATCAGCTCTTCAGTGAAGATGCCAGCCTGCGCCGTCAGCCTGCACGCGCTATCCATGGCAAAAGAACCGCCATCGAACACCAACTCATCCTGACCGCCAACCATATTGGCATAGACCACAGACATGCCTGTTTCCGCCACACGTTCGCGCAGCGCAACATAGCGGGATGCCTGCTTCTGCACCGCATAAGGGGAGGCATTCAACACCAGCAACACCTGCGCGCCTGCTTCTCGCGCCAACCTTGCTGGAGCCGACTCCCACACGTCTTCACAGATATTCAGCCCAAATCGAATCCCCCCAGTCTCAAATACGCAAGGCTCGGAGCCTCGCACAAAATAACGCTCCTCATCAAACACCGCATAATTGGGCAGATGATGCTTGAAGTAGGTCGCCACTACCCGCCCGTCCTTCAACAACGAGGCTGCGTTATAGCGCTTACCCTGCGATTCGTGAGGGTGACCCACGATCACGCCGATTCCATAAACCTGAGCGGCCAATTCATTCAGGGCATCTTCGCAAGCCTGATAAAACCCATCGCGCAGCAATAAATCTTCGGGCGGATAACCACACAGGCTCAATTCTGGCGTCAACATGAGTTGCGCACCGGCCATCCTGGCCTGCTCGACAAAATTCAGTATCTTAGCGGTATTTGCTTTCAGGTCGCCTAGAACGCCGTTAATCTGCGCGATTGCCAGTTTCATATCTATAAGGAAGGAAAATAATCAGGATTGTGAATGATATTCCATTTCACAAATAAAGTGAGATGGCATGGTGACCGACTTGATGGCGCACAAAAATTGTGTGCCAAAAAAAACGGGCTGTCGCCAGCCCGTTTCTCGATGCATAAATAAAATTACTGAATCACATGCACTTTGGTTTCTTCTTTGATGGTAGAGCGAATTTCTACGCGACGATTTTCGGCACGACCAGCTTTTGTCTTGTTACTTGCAACTGGCTTGGCTTCACCCGCACCTGTGGCAACGATACGGTCAGCTGCAACGCCCCTCTTGACCAGATCGGCCTTGACCGCGTTGGCACGACGTTCAGACAGCTTCTGGTTGTAAGCATCACTCCCTACACTGTCTGTATGACCGGACACATCCAGCTTGGCATCCTTATAAGTTTCAGCAAATTCAGCCACTTCCTTCAGCTTGCCATCGGCTGCTGGACGCAATTTTGCAGAGTCAAAGTCAAAATTGGTACCCTTTAGCGTTACTGGCTTATCGGACAACAAAGTCTTCCATGTATCAGAAACTTCCGGAGCTACCGCTGGTGCTGGTTGTGCCATGACGGCAGGGGCAACCGCAGCAACCGCAGCGGGAGCAACATAGGGATCATTAAAGTAGTAATTGATGCCAACAGTCAAATTATTGTTATTTACCTTGATGCCATTGGATGAACCGGAAATATTGGTGTATTCACCTGCCACACTCCAATGAGACGCAAACTTATACTCCACACCCAACCCCAGATGAGCACCGGAAGCTGAACCGGTCAAAGATGCACCTGTCGCACGCAAAGAACCATAGCCCAACTTGGCATAAGGCAACCAGTTACCGGAAGGCAGACCTAGCTTTACGTCCAAACCATAAACATCAGTACCATAATTTGCAAACACGGCAGGAACAGCAGTGGCATGTGTCGTCTTTTGGTTGAAGTCCGCAAAACCGCCCACGCCCAACAGGAAGCTATTCACATCCCAGTTGTAACCACCTTCGAAACCATAGGTGCTGGCATTCTTAGCAGCAGCCGAAGTCAAGCCTGATACATCCGAACGATTCTGCCCAGCCTTAAAACCGAGGAAACCACCCGAGAACTCGCTGGCTTGTGCTGCCGAGATACTTAACAGCGCAGTTGCCAAGGCAATAGTCAATGTACTTTTATTCATGATTGTCCTTTTTATATTTGAAAATAATTAAAACGTTTAAACCACGCGCATCCGATTTTGTGGGCGCATTGTACCCTTTCAAAATACTCAAACAATGCCAAGTTGCAAAAAAACAACATCAATTTAAGAATAGACTGACTTATTCGTCAACTCCGCTCAAGTGAATAGGCAGACAAATCACCAGCCAATTACCCACGAAACGGAGAGCCAGCGCCTTGGTTTGGCTGCCTCTCCACAGACATAGCGCATGACAAACCGAATTAACCGGCATCCCCTTAAAGCCAATTCAAACACAAAAAAATACTATATTCAATTACCCACAGCGCGCTGCCGCCTTGTTTCAAACAGACATATTCCAGTACTCACCGATACGTTCAGGCTTTCCACACTTCCCAACATCGGAATACGCACCAGTTCGTCACAAGTATCGCGCGTCAAACGGCGCAAGCCCTCTCCTTCAGCCCCCAATACCCAAGCCAGCCCGCCAGTGTGTTTGAAACCGTGCAAGTCCTGTGTCGCTTCACCCGCCGCACCGACCACCCAAATGTCATGTTCTTTCAATTCCCGCAAGGTGCGAGCCAAGTTGGTAACGGTGATATAAGGGACAGTTTCTGCCGCACCGCAGGCCACTTTCTCTACTGTTGCAGTGATTCCCACCGCACGATCTTTTGGTGCAATCACCGCATGTACGCCGAACGCGTCCGCACTACGCAGACAAGCGCCCAGGTTGTGCGGATCCTGTATGCCATCCAGTACCAGCAACAAGGGCGGTTCGGTGAGCGTGTCCAGCACGTCGGATAAATGCTGCACCCGCTTGGCCGCATCCACCCGCGCCGCGACACCCTGATGTCGGGCACCACCCGCCATGCCATCCAGCCTCGCACCGTCTACCGGAATGACCCGCACACCACTAGCTTCCACCAGCTTGATGAAGTCGCGCATACGCGAGTCATGGCGCTGCGCTTGCAAATAGACCTCCATGACACCATCAGGATTCTGACGGATACGCGAAGTTACCGCATGAAAGCCATATATAAGTCTCAAATCAGCCATTTTTACTCTTCCTTTTTGCCGATTTCTTTTTTGGCTTGGCGTTTGCTGGCACATCGTCGTCCTCATCCGCGTGCAGCACAAAATCTATTTTGGTGCTTTCCATATCTACCTTGACGACACGCACAGCCACCCGATCGCCCAGACGATAGCTTTTCCCGGTACGTTCGCCGGACAATTGGTGCTTGGTCGCATCAAAATGGTAATAATCCTTACCCAGCTCCGAAATATGCACCAGTCCTTCAACGTAGAGGTCATCCAGCGAGACGAACATACCAAAACTGGTAACGGAAGAAACCGACCCCATGTAGACACTCCCCAGATGGTCTCGCATGTAGAAACACTTCAACCAGGCTTCGACATCGCGCGTGGCATCATCGGCACGACGCTCGGTCATCGAGCAATGCACGCCCAGTTCCGTCCATTTTTGTTCAGGCTTGTATTGCTTGCCCTGCAACACGGCCTTGATGGCGCGATGCACCAACAGGTCAGGATAACGGCGTATCGGCGAAGTAAAATGGGTATAAGCATCGTAACCCAGCCCAAAATGGCCAATATTTTCAGGCTCATACTTGGCTTGACGCAACGAACGCAGCATCACGGTTTGCAGCAATCCCGCATCGGGGCGTCCCTTGATACTCTTGAGCAATTTGGAATAATCCGCCGCCTGCGGCTCATCGTCGCCCGTTAAACCCAAGCCAAATTCCTTCATAAATTCGCGCAAAGCCTCCAACTTTTCGGGTGTCGGCCCCTGATGGATACGATACAGCACAGGATGTTGGTGTCCAGACAAGAATTCTGCCGCACAGACATTCGCCGCCAACATGCACTCTTCGATCAGCTTATGCGCATCATTACGTACCACGGGTACAATGCGTTCAATCTTGCCCTGATCCGTAAATATCATCTGCGTTTCAACAGTCTCAAAATCAATCGCACCCCGCTTGGCGCGGGCTTGCAACAATTTTTGAAATAACTCATGAAGATGCTGGAGATGCGGCACGATGGCTGCATTACCCTTGGCCAACTCCCCATCAGGTTGTTCCAGCATTTCTGCCACCTGAGTGTAAGTCAGGCGCGCGTTAGAAAACATGACTGACGGATAGAAACGGTATTTGCCAATTTCACCCTTGTTGTTGACATGCATATCACACACCATGCACAGTCTATCCACTTGCGGATTCAAAGAACACAGACCGTTCGACAACTCTTCCGGCAACATCGGAATCACTCTACGCGGAAAATACACCGAGTTACCGCGCAAAATCGCCTCACGATCCAGCGCGTCATTCGGTTGTACGTAATAGCTGACATCGGCAATAGCCACCACCAAACGATACCCACCTTTTTCCGGCTCGCAGTACACGGCATCGTCAAAATCACGCGCCGTTTCACCATCTATGGTTACCAATGGCAAGTTGCGTATATCCTCACGCCCGACCCAATCCGCCGCAGAAACAGTGGGAGCAATCTTTTTCGCCTGTTTTTCCGCGTCTTTTGGAAATTCATAAGGTAAATCGTGCTTGCGCAAGGCAATTTCGATTTCCATACCAGGATCGCCATAATTACCCAGCACACTGACAACGCGTCCAATAGGCTGAGCGTGCTTACTGGGCTGCTGCATGATTTCCAGCATCACCACCTGACCCACCTTGGCTCCGCCCGAAGCACCGGGAGCAACCAGAATATCCTGTGACACCCGCCGGTTTTCAGCCACCACAAAATAAATGCCGTGTTCTTCATACAAGCGACCTACCAGACGATTCGTGGCATGTTCCAGCACCTCAATGATCTTCGCTTCAGGACGACCACGGCGATCCACACCGCTTTGCCGTACCATCACCACATCGCCATGAAACACCTTGTGCATTTCTTTTTCGCTGAGGAACATATCTGCGCTGCCGTCTTCAGGGATCAAAAAACCAAAGCCATCAGCATGTCCCTGCACTTTACCCTTGATCAAATCGAGCTTATCCACCACGCAAATCGCACGCTTGCGGTTGCGCATAATCTGGCCGTCGCGCTCCATCGCACGCAAACGGCGGGAAAACAAGTCTTCCTCATCTTTTTCAATGAACAGCAAATTCAACAACTCTTCATCTGCCATAGGCGCGCTTTGCTCGGTAAGTATCTGCAAAATAAACTCGCGGCTTGGCAGCGGATGTTGGTACTGTTCGCGCTCACGCGCCAAGAATGGATCCTGCAAACGTAAATTATTTTTCTTTTTCATTGACAATAAGTCCTTTAACTATTAAATTGCGCGCCTTCAGCAAATGCATTGCCCAGATGGCGGAATTGGTAGACGCGCACGGTTCAGGTCCGTGTGCCGCAAGGT
>JAVHSF010000272.1:0-3511 GCA_036172035.1 Gallionella sp.
TTGTTGCGGGTCGTGAGCATCCGTTGCCGGTCATTTTACTCCTCGATAGGCGGTAAATTACATTGTGTTACGCCGTAAACGCACGCTGCACGGCATGTTACGCCTGCTGAAAGCTATTGCGCCAGGCTGCTTGAACATGCACATGTTCAGGTATAACATGTACGCATCCGACAGAATGGTATTAAAATCATGCAAATACGACTTACCGCCACCCGTTTACGCAGCGAACTATTCCGCACGCTGGATCATGTCGTTAGCACTGGTGAACCGGTTGAAATTCAGCGCCCCGGCGGTTTGGTACGCATCGTCTGCGACACTTCAACCCGGCGTCTCGCCGCCCTCCAACCTCATCCTCGCACCATTAACGGCAATGCCGATGAACTCGCCAGTCTATCGTGGGAGCAAACCTGGCAACCCACGCTGTGAAACGGCTATATCTCGACACACATATTCTCGTCTGGCTCTATCAGGATGGTGCGGCGCGCCTGACACCGGAAGGCGTGCGCGCGCTTGAAGCCGCAGAGCAATTGCTCATTTCACCTATGGTGGAGTTGGAACTGACTTATCTTCATGAAATCAATCGTATCAACTGCAACGCTCTCACGATACTGGACAGCTTAAGACGCGACATCGGACTGGAAACTTGCGCGCAACCCTTTGCCGCTGTTATTGGCGCAGCGCTGCCGCTCGACTGGACACGAGACCCTTTTGACCGAATCATCGTCGCCCAGGCTGCTCACCGTGAATCGCCCTTGCTAACGGCAGACCAGAACATACGCAACCATTATTCAGCGGCTGTTTGGTAGCGATTTACCCTTCCTGCTCTTCCAGCCCCAGTTCCTGTATCTTGCGCGTCAGGGTGTTGCGGCCTATGCCGAGCAGGATGGCGGCTTCGATGCGACGACCATGGGTGTGATGCAGCGCTTGCAGAATCAAGGTACGTTCAAACAACGGCGCAAAATTTTCCATGATGCCTTCGTCGCCGCGCTGCAACGCCTGTGCGACCTGATTCGCCAACGCCGCACTCCAGTCTCCCGGCAAAGCTGACACGCTAATGCTGTCGCGCCATTCGGGCGGCAGGTCGGCAATCTCGATGATTTGCGACGGCGTCATCACGGTCAGCCAGTGGCACAGATTTTCCAGTTGCCGCACGTTGCCGGGAAAGTCCTGTGCAGCGAGATGCCTTAAAGTCGCCTCGGCAAATTGTTTTGCTTCGACCGCCAGTTGCTGCGCGCTTTTTTGCAGGAAGAATTTTGCCAGCAGCGGAATGTCTTCGCGGCGCTCGCGCAATGGCGGCAGGCGCAGCCGGATGACGTTCAGGCGATGAAACAGGTCTTCGCGGAACAGTCCATCTTTTACGCGCTCTTCGAGGTTTTGGTGGGTCGCGGTGATGATGCGCACGTTGGCTTTGATGGGCTGATGTCCGCCCACGCGGTAGTAGTTGCCGTCCGATAACACGCGCAGCAATCGGGTTTGTAGTTCGGGGGGCATGTCGCCGATTTCGTCGAGGAACAGCGTGCCGCCCTCGGCCTGCTCGAATCGTCCGTGGCGCGTGGCAGCAGCCCCCGTAAACGCGCCGCGCTCGTGACCAAACAACTCGGACTCCAGCAAATCCTTCGGGATAGCGGCGGTGTTAATGGCGATAAACGGCTGCGCCAGGCGCGAACTGTGGCGGTGCAGGGCGTGCGCCACCAGTTCCTTGCCGGTTCCCGATTCACCGTTGATCAGCACCGTCGCCAATGAATGCGACAGCCTGCCGATGGCGCGGAAAACCTCCTGCATGGCGGGCGCATGACCGAGAATTTCTGCGGCCACTTCAACCTCGCCCACGTCGGCAGTCTTATGGCGGCTTTGCTCCAGCGCGCGCTGGATCAGTTCGACCGCGTGGTTGATATCGAAAGGCTTGGGCAGATATTCAAACGCCCCGCCCTGAAAAGCCGAAACAGCACTCTCCAGATCGGAATAGGCGGTCATGATGATGACCGGAATCAGCGGGTAACGTTGGTGCAAAGTCTGTAGAAAATCCAGCCCCGAACTGCCCGGCATCCTGATGTCGCTCACCACGACTTGCGGCTGCTCTTTAGCCAATGCCCGCAACGCGTCATCCGCCGTTGCAAAACTCTTGAATTCGATGCCGGCACGCGCCAGGGATTTTTCCAGCACCCAGCGTATCGAACGGTCATCATCAATTATCCAAACTGCTTTCATACCTGCCCGATCAATCTAATTGGTATTGTATTTCAAATAGTTGCAGAGACTTACCCGTTACGGATGCTGTTAATGTAGCGGCAACATCACCGTGAAGCAGGTGCATCCGGGGTCACTTTCGAATTCAATGGTACCCCGGTGCTGGCTGATAAAATCCTGTGCCAGGGTCAGCCCCAGTCCATGTCCATCGGCGCGCCCCGACACCAGCGGATAAAAAATCTTGTCTTTTAATTCCGTCGGTATGCCTGGGCCGTTATCAATAACCTGCACCATCACGGCCAGGCGATGGCGCTGCTTGATCAGCGTGACCTGCCGTGCAATGCGCGTGCGCAACGTGATTTTCCCCTGTCCATGCATTGCCTGTGCGGCGTTGCGCACCAGGTTGAACATCACTTGTATCAGGCGTTCCTTGTCACCGATCAGGTCGGGCAGACTGGTGTCATAGTCGCGCTGGATAATCAGTCCTTTGGGCATCTCGGCCAGCATCACCGAGCGCACCCGTTCCAGCACTTCGTGGATATTCAGCGCGCCATGCTGCGCGTGACCTTGCGGCGTGAGCAGATTCTCCATCAAGGCGCGCAGCCGGTCTGCTTCCTGAATGATGACCTGGGTGTACTCGTGCAATTCCGGCTTTTCCAGTTCCTGTTCAAGCAACTGCGCCGCACCGCGTATGCCGCCCAGCGGATTCTTGATTTCGTGTGCCAGATTGCGCAGCAGCAGACGATTCGCCTGAGTCTGATCCAGCATCTGCTCTTCCCGCGCCAACTTCAGCGACCTGTCCACCGTGTGAAACTCAAGCAACAAACAGGCGCGATCCAGACGCAGCGGGGTTACCGTACAGCGCAGATGCAATTTGTTATGGGTGTGCGTGCTTAACGTCAGGTCATGCTCAATGTAGCTATCATTGTTGTGCAATGCCCGCCGCATCGCATCGTCAAGCTGCCCGGCATCCGTAAACAGGGCCAGCAATGGATGTCCCAACAGGTTCTTACCGCTGACCTCGAACAGATTTTCGGCCGCCAGATTCAGATAGCTGACGCACGACGCTTCATCCAGCAGAAGGACAGCGGTATCAAGGTGATCCAGGAGTCTGTCAGATTTAAAGGGAAGCGGCTGCAAATCCGCCCGGACGGTGCATATTTCACCGTTTTCCTGGTCAACAGAACGACTATTGACCTGCGAAACCAGCAAAATCTGCTCTCGCCCAGCTGAATTCTCGCTACGATTCTTCAAGTCCGACAGGCTCCTGGCGTAAGGTGTATCAAGTTTGGCATACCGGTTAATAAGCAACAATCATGCCATC
>JAVHSF010000273.1:0-3504 GCA_036172035.1 Gallionella sp.
TGCTGGCGACAGACTCAAGCTCGGAATAAGAACAGCTACGGCAGAAACGCCACTTAGCCGTTTTATCGCGTGATACATCCACCTGATCAATCGTCACCTTGCGGCCTTCCGCATAAAAATGACTATTCAGTGCCAATTCTGTGATTGCACTTGCACCGGGGCGTTCGTACTCAAACGTCAGCACCCGATCACCATCGCTCTGACTCACTTTTTTATCATCGCGCACAATCACCGAATGCAGCAGTACGCCCTGTTCGGGGAACGCATAATTCGGCAGCAAGCCTTCGTCCGTCAAAAACTGTAGCGAGTCACGACCGCTGATGGATGCCAACAACCTCGTCAAGGCTGCCTTCTCGTTTTGCATCTCCTTTAACTCAAGCACATCGCTCTCACCCTTGGCGGGCAATTTTTCAATTCGATCAACTTCGGCATCAATGCGCTTGCGGCGGGCTTTCAGGTCATCTACATCCTTGCACACCGCATATAAACGATTAACAATTTTCCACGAGAGTGACCCTTCGTCACTGTCCTTACCCTCGATAAACTTCTCAAGGAATATCTTGCTTTCAGATGTCAACCCGTCGGTTTCAGTCTTGAATAAATCAATGAACGCGACCAGCAACGTGGCACGATTTTGATCAATATAGGTCAGCCAGGGGTAGGGGAATCGGGACTGGTTCTTATTACGGATTGCCGCCATCACATCTGCCAGCTTGGATGGCACTTTGGCTTTATCGCCGAATTCGCGCACCCAGCAATCCAAGGTAAATGCGGTCAGCTGACGCTCCAGCACAGCCGACGCATTCAAGAACACACCAGGCGTAGCCACATTACCAGCCAGCATCTCTCTTGGCTCAGACCAAAAATACAAATCGTGCGGACGACCCGCTGCAAATGTCGTCATAAATGCATTACCGGTTTTTCGACCGGCACGACCGACACGCTGTAAATAATTGGCTTGCGCTGGAGGCACCGAACACAACAGCACCGCCGAAAGATCGCCGATATCAATCCCCATTTCAAGCGTAGGCGTAGCGGACAAAAGATTCACCTTGCCTTGCTTGAAATCTGCTTCCACCTGCTCACGCTTATCACGCGCCAATAAACCCGTATGCTCACGAGCAAGAATGCGTTTTATATCGGCAGTCAGGTATAACTGCCGATAAAACTGCACGTTGCTGCCGGCGTATTGCACATAATGACCGCGACAGCCCAATTGCCTGCACACAGTCCCTGTAATCGGTGCTGCGGGTTCATCCACCAGTGCGTTATGACATTTGTCACAGCGCCACTCCGCTGCCACATCCCGCAACTGACACGCCTCTGCACGCAGCCCCCAGACTTGAACACCTGCCTGTTCCGCTTCCACGGGCTGAACCAGCCCCTGAGCCTCCAACGCAAGAAGCGACACCCGATAAATATCGGCAATCACCGAATCGTCCACGAAGGCTTCGCGATTTAGTTGATCCAGCGACTTGAATGCCCAGTCGCGATAAAAAACCGCCTCGTCGCCGGTAATGGCATCGCATTTGTTAAAGGGCTGAAGCGACAGATAGCGTGGTCTGCGTGGCGTTGCCAGCATCGAAAACTCGGCGGGATTATTGCTCCTATACACAAACAGGTTGCACCCATGCCTCGCGTAAAGAACAAGAAACTCATCCCAAATTGCCCCCACCCGCATCATGCGCGCCAAAAATCCACGCATAAAAACGAGAACGTCTTGCTGAGAAATATCTCGCAAGGCATCGACTTTTCCGCGCAAAGATTGCATCGCCACCATAGAGGCGGCTTCAAGTGAGTTTTCATTAAACGATACTGAGGCGGTCCGTGTACGCGGTAAGGTTCGACCCACATGCGCGTCTTGCGCAAACTCAGACAGCATCGTCCAGGTTAATCCACGCCGTACCAATTTCTGGAGACCGCCATCCGCCGGCAACACATCCTCACGTACCAATTTTTCGTAATCGCGCAGCCAGGCAATGGCGGGCGGCAGAAAAGTTTTGATGTAGGTCTTTTCGTTTAATTGTTTGATCCAGCGGTCTTCGAATGCACCTGGCAATTGCGCCAAGGTCAGCGGCTTACCTGCAGCCACCGCTGCGTGTATTACCTGCGCCATCGCAGGGCGCAAATTCAGTCGCCAGGTTCGCGCCTCAAAAAAAGCCGCACGATGAGCCGCATCCTGCACCGAGTCGGAAAATGCAATCAACTTCTTGTCGGCGTTATAACTACTGCCAAACAACTGTCCCACTGCTACGCTCGCCAAGCTAGCTGCTTGCGAACCCACAATCGTCAACGTGCGATCACCATCACAATACGGACAATCGTGAGAAGAAAGCGTCAATGGCGCGCCATTGCGCCGCACTTTACGCTCATTACTAGCCACTTCCACCAGCAACAAATCGGCATTGCCGCAATGGCCGCATTCCACGGCCATAGCTGAATTCAAAGCATGGCACTCAGGACAAGCCTTTTGACGAACGAATCGCTTGGCATTCACCGCTACCATCTCATTTGCGGGAAAAATAAACCGTGTACTGACATCCTCCGCAAAGAATGCCGTGTAGAAGGTCTTCAAGTCACTTTTCAATTTACCTGTGTCGGTCTTGGTTACCGTCGCGCCCCACCCCATTGCATGGCAATCACGGCAATGAATCAGCGGCAAATATCCCTCACGATCCTTGGCCGGTAAATCATCCGAATGCACTAAACGCGGCGTAGCGGAAAGACTCGCCACCATGCGTCGCAGTTCACGCAACCACAGCTCGATACGCACGTTCAGAAAGGGTACTCGATCAGTTTCCCCTGAAGTTTCCTTGCTGGCGTGTGAGACCAAAGAGATTAAGCTCAACAACCAGCGCGCGGGATAATCTTCAGGTGCCTCATCTGCATCTTTCAAGCGGCGGCGAATAGTGTCCACCAAATCCGCCAACGCAACTGAGCGCCCTCCCTGACGATGCAAATCTCGTAACAAATTTTGAAACGCGACGTGCTGCTTGAACTGCTGACCAAGCTCGATCTTAAAATCTAAAGTTCTGGCCTGCTCTATCGATATCGAAGTCCCAAACCACAAGCCATATTGCGCGGCGATATAGGCATCGGCATCATCGTGTTGCAGCGGTGACAGGGTTGCGTAATCGGCTGCCGACGGCATCTGCATAGACTCAATCGAGCTATCGGCCAGATAGTCCGCGACCGACTCTCTGTCCTCGCCAATGACCGCCTCATCGTCAAATTTTTCGCCGAACACATCCCGTGCAAAATCAAGCAGCGGCTTGGTACCTTCCGTACCCAGCGTCGCAGAAGTTCCCACGCACGCCAGCGCACCGGGAGGCGTGCGCAACCGAGCTTTCAAGCGACGAATCAGGCAGGCCAAATCCGTCCCTTGCGCCCCATCAAAAGTGTGTAACTCATCCACCACCAGAAAGCGCAATGTGTCCGGTTCATTATGTTTCCACAGCACCGAATCGCGCGCGCGAATCAGCAGAAAATCCAGCATCTTGTAAT